>JAYSCE010000069.1:0-12545 GCA_041915035.1 Xanthobacter sp. | reverse complement strand
AACGCCCGGAGCGTGCAAGTTACAGTGTGGCACGTAGAAACGCATCATTGTCCGGCAGTGGTGGATGGCCCTAAGCCAAAATTGGCGACTGACCTCAACGGAAATACACATGAGCCGTAACCGAGACTTCCGAGAGCCGCGCCGCCGTGGCTTTGACGACGATTTTGCGCCGCCGCGTGACCGCGGCTTCGGAGGGGACCGCCCCTTTTCCTCGCCCAGCAGCAGCTTCAGCGCCCCCGCCCCCTCCGGCCCGCCCATCGACGCCACCGTGAAGTGGTTCAACCCTGAGAAGGGTTTCGGCTTCGTCGAGCTGTCCGACGGTTCGGGTGACGTGTTCCTGCACGCCCGCGCCCTCGAGGCCGCCGGCCAGGAAAGCGTGCCCCCCGGCTCCAAGCTGTCGGTGCGCGTCGGCCAGGGCCAGAAGGGCCGTCAGGTCACTGAAGTGCTTGAAGTCGACACCTCGACCGCGGAGGCCGCTCCGGCCCGCCGCAGCTTCGGCGACCGTCCCGGCGGCTTCGGTGGTGGCGGCGGCGGCTTCGGCGGCGCTCCCCGCGCCGGCGGTGGCCCCCGTGCCGCGACCGGCCCCACCGAAGAGCGCGTGGGCACCGTGAAGTGGTACAACCCCGAGAAGGGCTTCGGCTTCATCGCGGTGGAAGGCGGCGGCAAGGACGTGTTCGTGCACGTCACCGTCATCTCCCGTTCGGGCCTCAGCGATCTCGCCGAGGGCCAGCGCGTGGTGGTGCAGGTGGGTCAGGGCCCCAAGGGTCCGGAAGCCCGCGGCATCGAGCTCGCCGACTGATCTCGCAGATCCCTTCGCCGCCGGCCGGTTCTCCGGGCGGCGGTGAAGAGCAATGCAACCAGCGGTGCCGGGCGCAAGCGCGGCGCCGTTTCCGTTTTTGCAGTTTCCGTTCGCAGGCCTAGCCTGCTGGCGAGCCGGAGTTGAACACGAACATGGCGCAACAGGCCGAGGCTGACCTCGCAAGCCTTCTCGATCGCCTCAAGGCGGCCCAGCGCGAGCTGGTCCTCACCGCAGCCAAGGGCTCCACCCTCCCCTCCGACGGCATGCTGCGCAAGATTTCCGAGCTGGAAGGCGCCATCGCCGCCACCGAGGCACTGATGCAGGAAGAAGGCGTCCGGCGCTGATCGCCCGGCCGCGCCGGCCTTCGTCCTCCCTCCCCGAATCCGCAGCGCGTTACCCCGGCTAACGGCCGGGTGGACCTTCCGCGTCCAAGCCTGTAGCGTGCGCCGCAACAAAAGGGCGGGGCGGAAAGGCACGGGTCGGGATGCTGGCGCACAGCACGGGCGCATCGGGATCAGGCGCAGTTTCCAGCGAATATGAACGCCGGCGCCGCGCCTTCCTCTGGATGGTGCCGGAGCGCTACAACATGGCGGTCCACGCCTGCGACGCCATCGCGGCGCAGCATCCGGACCGTCCCGCGCTCTTCCTGCCCGACGGCAACGGCTTTTCCCCCGTCTCCTATAGTGCGCTGGCGCGGCTCTCCAACAGGCTGGCCCATGCGCTCGTCGCGCAGGGCATCCGGCCCGGCGACCGGGTGGCCATTCTGCTTCCGCAGTCCCTGGAAGTGCTCGTCACCCATCTCGCCGTCTACAAGATGGGCGCCATCGCGGTGCCGCTGGCCGGCGCGTTCGGCGTGGATGCCATCGCCTACCGGCTGCTGGATTCCGGCGCCCGCGCCCTCGTCACCGACGATGCCGGCCTCGCCAAGCTGATCGCACGGCCGGAAACGCTCGATCTCGTGGTGAATGTGGACGGCCCGCGCCATGGCGCCGTCGGCTTTTCCGATCTGGTGGAGGCGGCCTCCGATCGCCCGCTCCCCATCGCCTCCGGCCCGGACGATCCGGCGCTGATGATCTACACCTCCGGCACCACCGGCCAGCCCAAGGGCGCCCTGCACGGCCACCGGGTGCTGTTCGCCCATGTCAGCGGCGTAACCTTCACCCATGACGGCATCGGGCAGGCGGGCGACCGCATGTGGACGCCCTCGGACTGGGCGTGGGCCGGCGGGCTCCTGAACACCGTGCTGCCGGCGCTGGCGCTGGGCGTGCCGGTGGTGGCGCAGCCGCGGGGCAAGTTCGATCCCGAAGCCGCCTTCGCCTTGATGAAGGCGGCGCAGGTGCGCAACGTCTTCATCCCGCCCACGGCGCTGCGCATGATGCGGCAGGTGCAGAACCCCCGCGAGAAGTTCGGCTTCGATCTGCGCACGGTGGGCTCGGCCGGCGAGGCGCTCGGCGCGGAAACCTTCGACTGGGGCCGCGAGGCCCTCGGCGTGCCGGTGAACGAGTTCTACGGCCAGACCGAATGCAACTATGTCATCGGCTCCTCGGCTGCGCTGGGCGTGGCCAAGGCGGGCGCCACCGGCAAGGCGGTGCCCGGCCACGATGTGGCGGTGCTGGGCGAGGACGGGCGCATCCTCCCGCCGGGCCAGATGGGCCAGATCGCCGTGCGCGCGCCGGACCCGGTAATGTTCCTGAATTACTGGAACCGCCCCGAGGCCACCGCCGACAAGGTGAAGGGCGGCTGGCTCTTCACCGGCGATCTCGCGACGCGGGACGAGGAGGGCTATTTCCACTTCCTCGGCCGCGACGACGACGTCATCACCTCGGCCGGCTACCGCATCGGCCCGGCGGAGATCGAGGACGTGCTGCTGAAGCACCCCGCCGTCGCCATGGCTGCTGCCGTGGGCAAGAAGGACCCGCTGCGCACGGAGATCGTCAAGGCGGTCATCGTGCCCATGCCCGGCGTGGAGCCCACGCCGGAGCTGGAAGCGGAGATCCGCGACTTCGTGCGCACCCGCCTCGCGTCCTACGAATATCCCCGCGAGATCCAGTTCGTGGACGAGCTGCCGCTCACCACCACCGGCAAGGTGATCCGCCGGATGCTGCGGGAGTAGCGCCTAAGCCTTGTATTGCTTCGCCAGGGCGTCGGCGCTGCGTGCGAACAGGGCGGCATCCACGCCCACGGCGGTGAACACCGAACCGGCCGCCATGTAGCGGCGGGCCAGCGCCTCGTCCCCGACCACCAGCACCCCGCCGCGATTACCGGCGGCCGTGATGCGCCTGAGCCCGTCCTCGATGGCCTCCACCACCTTCGGGTGGGTGGGCTGGTGCAGCAGGCCCATAGAGGCGGAGAGGTCGCCGGGGCCGATGAAGATGCCGTCCACGCCAGGAACGGCGGCGATCTCCTCCACCTTCTCCAGCGCTTCCATGGTCTCCACCTGCACCAGCACGCACATCTCGTCGGCATAGCGGGTGAAGTAATCGCCGATGCGGCCGAAGCGGGTGGCGCGGGAGGCCACCGCATAGCCGCGGATGCCGTCCGGCGGATAGCGCGTCGCCGCCACCGCCGCGCGCGCTTCCTCGGCGTCCTGCACCATGGGAATGAGGAAGCTCTGGGTGCCGATGTCGAGGAAGCGCTTCAGCGTCACCGCATCGTTCCACGGCACCCGCACCACCGGCTGGGTGCCGTAGCCCACCATGGACTGGAGCTGGTTGAAGACGTTGGGCAGCTCGTTGGGCGCGTGCTCGGTGTCCAGCACCAGCCAGTCGAAGCCGGCGCCGGCAAGGATCTCCGAGACATAATTGGACGGCACGGCGCACCACAGGCCGATCTGCTGGGTGCCGGCATGGAGCGCACGCTTGAACGGGTTCTCGGGCAGGTGCATGGCGTTTCCTTCGGGGGAATTTTTATCGGCGAAGCTTATTCCGGCCGCAGCATATCCGGCACGTCCTCGCCCAGCACCATACCGGCGAGCATTTCGCCCAGCGCCGGGGCAAACTTGAAGAGGTGGCCGCCGGCGAAGAAGTCCACCGCGCCGCGCCGCACCACTTCCAGCCGCTCGGATTCCCACGGCGCGCCGTCGTCGGGATGCTCCAGCGAGGTGGAAACGCAGCTCTCGATGGTGAAGCGTGAGGTGTCGAGGCCGGGCAGCGTCTCGGCCGCCAGCGCCAGCGTGTGCTCGATCACCTGGTCGGGATGGCCGCCGCCGCTGCGGTCGGTGTCGCTCGGCTCCAGCCCCACGGCAAACAGGCCGTCGTGCAGCGCCGGCAGGCCGTAGGTGTAGAGCACGCCGTGGCGATGGTCGCTCTTGTCCCGGAAGGAGACCATGGGCCGCGCCGCAAGTTCGCCGGTCATGGGGAAGAGCAGGCGCTGGTGCACGCTGTAGACCTGCGGCACCCGCACGCCCATGGCGCCGGAGAGCACCGGCGTCTGCATTCCCGCCGCCACCAGCACCCGCCGCGCCCGCCAGATGGCGCTGCGGGTGGAGACCAGTACATGGCCCGACCTTTGGGTGAGGCCCAGCACCGGCGTGTGCTCATGGAGCGCATCGCCCAGCGTCGCGGCCAGCCATTCGATGCTGTCGCGGGCGCGGATGGTGCCGGCCTCCTCCTCCAGGATCACCGGCCGGGACCACGGGCGATGCACCGGCAACATCTCTTCCTGCTCGGCAGGGGAGACGAAGCGGACCTTCAGGTCGAGCCCGGCGAGGCGCTTCAGCTCCTTTTCGGCCTCGGACACGATGAGGAAGGAGCCGGTGCGCTCGATGAGGGGACGGCCGGCCTCCTCCTCCCACCGTGCCCAGCCCATGCTCGCCTTGCGGGCGAGCCAGAGCATCTTCGGGTCGTTATAGGCCGCACGCATGATGCGCGAGCCGCCGGCCGACTGGGCCCCGCCCGCCGCGCCGGCATCGAAGCAGCGCACGGAAATGCCGAGGCGGGTCAGCACATGGGCGACCGACAGGCCGACAATGCCCGCGCCGACGATGGCGATCTCGGTTTCCTCGAACGGCAGGGATGCAGTCGATGGGGCGGTCGATTGGGACATGGGCACGTTTCCCGATTCGGCTCTTAGCTTCCTCGTAACATGCTGGCCACGGCCACGCTTTGCGCGCTGCAGCAGGTTTTCTCCCACTCCCCACCTGTGGCCTTCGGTGCTATCCAAGGCGTCCTTTTTGAAAGCGGCGCAAAAGACGTCGCGCGCCCGAGGATCTGCCGCCCATGCTCACCACCAATCCCGCCTTCGACCGCATCGGCGAGGAGAACGCCTTCGCCGTCCTCGCCCGCGCCACGGCGCTGCAGGCGGAGGGGCGTTCCATCCTCAATCTCGGCATCGGCCAGCCCGACTTCCAGACGCCCGCCCATATCGTCGAGGCGGCGGTGAAGGCGCTGCGTGACGGCCAGCACGGCTATACGCCCTCGGTGGGCATCCTGCCCCTGCGCGAGGCGGTGGCCGGCGATCTCAACCGTCGCTACGGCGTGGAGGTGGACCCGAACCTTGTGATGATCGTGCCCGGCGGCAAGGTGACGATGTATGCGGCCATCCGGCTGTTCGGCGAGCCCGGCGCGGAAATCCTCTATCCCGATCCCGGCTTTCCCATCTACCGCTCCATGATCGAGCACACCGGCGCGACGCCCATCCCGGTGCCGATCCGCGAGGAGAACGGCTTCGCTTTCTCGGCCGAGGAGACGCTGGCCCTCATCACGCCGAACACGCGGCTCCTCATCATCAATTCGCCGGCCAACCCCACCGGCGGCGTCACCCCGACCGCCGAGATCGACAAGCTCGTGAAGGGCCTCGCCGCCCATCCCCATGTCGCGCTCATGTCGGACGAGATCTACGACCGCTTCCTGTTCGACGGGGAGGAGCACCGCACCCTCCTCGCCTATCCCGAGATCCGCGACCGGCTGATCCTGCTCAACGGCTGGTCGAAGACCTATGCCATGACCGGCTGGCGCCTCGGCTATTCCATCTGGCCGAAGAGCCTCTACGACCAGGTGCGCAAGCTGGCGGTGAACTGCTGGTCCTGCGTCAACGCCGCGACACAATATGCCGGTATCGCCGCGCTCGAAGGTCCACAGGATGCGGTGTTCGCCATGACCGCCGAATTCGACGCCCGCCGCCGCATGGTGGTGGAGGGGCTGAATGCCCTGCCCGGCGTCACCTGCGCGACACCCAAGGGTGCCTTCTACGCTTTCCCCAACATCACCGGCACCGGCTGGACCGCCGCCAAGAAGCTCGCCTCGGCGCTGCTGGAGGAGGCGGGCGTCGCGGTGATCGGCGGGCCGGATTTCGGCGTCCATGGCGAGGGCTATCTGCGCCTCTCCTACGCCACCTCGCGGGAGAACATCACCGCAGCGCTCGGCCGCATGGGCGACTTCCTCGCCGCCAACCGCAAGGTGGCCTGAGGCGTGGGGGCGGCACGGCGGTGGACGGGCCGGCGGGCGCTTCTCGCCCTCGCCCTCGTGCTGCTGGCCTTCTCGCCCGTGCTGCTGGTGCTGACGCGGCCGCCGCCGGAGGGTCCCGCCCCCATGGTCGCCCCCGCTCTGCCGGAGCCCGAGCCGGAGCCGGCCGTTCCGGCCGACGCGGACCTGCCGCCGGGCCCGTCCCAGCCGCGGCCTCAGCCGCCCCGCACGGGCGGCAGCGATGGGGCGACGCCGGAGCGCTGGAAGGTGGTCGTCGCCTGCCCGCGCGAGAAGGTGTCCGGCGGGCAGTACAATCGCTGCCTCTATGACGTGACCCGCACGTCCGAGCAGGCGCTGGAGGCGGAGCTGGCCAACGCCTTCACTGTCATCGAGGCGCGCACCGATCTGCAAGGCACCCAGCGCGCGCGTTGGAAAACCCAGCTCGACGAGGCGCAGTCGCGCTTCCTCCTGTTCCGCAATCTCGACTGTCAGGGCGTCGCGCCATTCGAAGGGCCGCGCGGCATCGGCAATTTCGAGCAGCGCTCGCTCTGCCTCATCGCCGCCAACCGCGGCCGCGCCGCCGATCTGCGCGCCCGCTACGGCTCGCCCCAGGTGGAAGGCGACACTGCCAAGCCGGGCCCGACCGGCCCCGAGCGGCGCGACGGCACCTGGACCCATGCGGTGCCGCCGCCGGTGGAATGAGTTGATCCCTGTGATAGGGTCCGGCGCCCGGCGCAGGGCACGACAATCGGAGGCAGCCGTGGCGAAAGTGGTCTGTGTGGGCGAGGTGATGGTGGAACTCGCCCGCGGTTCGGACGGGCGCTTCGGCCTCGCCTTCGGCGGCGACACCTTCAACACGGCAGTTTATCTCGCCCGCGCGGGGGTGGACGTGGCCTATGCCACGGCGCTCGGCGACGACACGTTCTCCGGCGACATCCTCGCCCTCGGCGCGGCGGAGGGCGTGGACATGAGCCTTATCCCGCGCGTCAGCGGCAAGGTGCCCGGCCTCTATCTCATCACCACGGACAACGTCGGCGAGCGCAGTTTCCATTACTGGCGCGACACCTCGCCCGCCCGTTCCCTGTTCGAGGCGGACGGCTGGCAGGAGGTGGCGGCGGCACTGGTGGGGGCGGGCGCGGTCTATTATTCCGGCATCACCCTGTCGCTTTATTCCAACCAGGGGCTCGGCCGCTTCCTCGCCGCGCTGGAGATGGCGGGCGGGGCCGGTGACAGCCGCAGCGGTCCGCCGGCCTGGCGGGTGTTCGACGGCAATTTCCGCCCGCGCGGCTGGGGCGGCGATCTCTCCCGCGCCCGCACCGTGTTCGCCGAGGCGCTGAAGCGCTCGTCCATGGCGCTGCCCACCTTCGAGGACGAGGCGGCCCTGTGGGGCGATGCCTCCCCCGCCGCCACCATCGAGCGCATCACCACCTACGGGGTGAGCGAAGTGGTGGTGAAGAACGGGGCCGGCGGCGCGCTGGTCCATGCCGAGGGCCGCACCGTGGAAGTGCCGGTGGAGCGCACCGTCTCCCCCCTCGACACCACCGGCGCCGGCGACAGCTTCAACGCCGGCTATCTCGCCGCCCGCATCGCCGGCGCGACGCCGGAGGCCGCAGCCCAGGCCGGCCACCGCCTCGCCGCCGAAGTCATCATGCACCGCGGCGCCATCATCCCCCGCGCCACCCAGGAGGGCGCGACGGCGCATTGAGGGAAGTTGCGCTATGTACCGTTGAGTGGTACATTGGGACTAAGGTCCGAGGCTAAATGATCGTCAGCTTTCGCGATGCGTGGCTGGAAGCGTTCTTTGTCGACGACGCGCGCTCCCGCCACATCCCGGCGGACATCGAGGATCGGCTTTTCAGAAGGCTCCAGATGATCGACGACGCGACCACCGATCAGGATCTGCGCGTGCCGCCGAGCAATCATTTCGAGAAGCTGCGCGGCACGCTCGATGGCTTGCACTCGATCCGCGTGAACCTCCGGTGGAGGCTCATTTTCCGGTGGAATGGCGAGAGTGGCGAAGCCTTCGATCTTTACCTCGACGACCATAGCTATCGGTGAGGCCACTCATGCGGATGACCAAGCGCAAGCCGGCAGGGGTCGGCGAAATCCTCGTGGAGGAGTTCATGGAGCCGTTCGGCCTCACCCAGGCGGCGCTGGCCGAAGCGATGGGCGTTCCGAGGAAGCACGTCAACGAACTGTGCAACGACCGTCGCTCGGTCACGGCCGCGACGGCGCTCATTCTGGCGCGGGTGTTCGGCAACAGCGCCGATTTCTGGCTGAACGTCCAGCGCCGCACTGATCTCTGGCAGACGCTGAACTCGCCGGAGGAACTGGCGCGGATCGAGCGGGCGAAGCCGTTGGCTCCGGCCGCCTGATCCCTGGCTAACCGATGTCTGAGGCGGCGCGCCGCCTCAGATGGTCTGGTTGTATTCGCCGATGCCGGGGTGCTGGCGCAGCACGCCGTCGATTTCCTTGAACATCTCGCGCATGCGGGCCTCGGAGACCGGGCTTTCCACCACCACCACCAGCTCGGGCTTGTTGGAGGAGGCGCGCAGCAGGCCCCATGAGCCGTCCTCGCAGGTGACGCGCACGCCGTTCACCGTCACAAGGTCGCGGATCTTCTGGCCGGTAACGGTGGCGCCTTCAGCGGCCAGCTTCTCGTAATGCTCCACCACCTTGGCGACGACGCCGTACTTGGCCTCGTCCGCGCAATGGGGCGACATGGTGGGCGAGGACCAGGTCTTGGGCAGCGCCTCGCGCAGCTCGGAGAGCTTCTTGCCGGGGTTGCGGTCCAGCATGTCGAGCACGGCAATGGCCGAGACGAGGCCGTCGTCATAGCCGCGGCCCACGGGCTTGTTGAAGAAGTAGTGGCCGGACTTCTCGAAGCCCACCAGCGCGCCGGTCTCGTTCACCCGGCGCTTCATGTAGGAATGGCCGGTCTTCCAGTAGTCCGCCTTCACGCCGAGCTTGATGAGCTCGGGGTCGGTGGCGAACAGGCCGGTGGACTTCACGTCCACCACGAAGGTGGCGTTTGGGTGGAGCTTGGCGAGGTCGCGGGCGAGCAGCACGCCCACCTTGTCGGCGAAGATTTCCTCGCCGGTGTCGTCCACCACGCCGCAGCGGTCGCCGTCGCCGTCGAAGCCGAGGGCCACGTCCGCCTTGTGCTCCAGCACCGCGTCCCGCATGGCATGGAGCATCTCCATGTCCTCGGGATTGGGATTGTACTTGGGGAAGGTGTGGTCGAGTTCGGTGTCGAGCGGCACCACCTCGACGCCCAGCGCCTCCAGGATCTTCGGGGCAAAGGCGCCGGCCGTGCCGTTGCCGCAGGCCACCACCGCCTTGATGGGGTGCTTCAGCTTCGGCCGGTTGGTGAGATCCTTGATGTAGACCTCGGGGAAGTTCTCGACGAACACGTAGGCGCCGCCGCCCTTCAGGTCGAACTTCGCGCCGAGCACGATCTCCTTGAGCCGGGTCATCTCGTCCGGCCCGAAGGTGAGGGGGCGGTTGACGCCCATCTTCACGCCGGTCCAGCCATTGTCGTTGTGCGAGGCGGTGACCATCGCGACGGCCGGAACGTCCAGTGCGAACTGGGCGAAATAGGCCATGGGCGACATGGCGAGGCCGATGTCGTGCACCTTGATGCCCGCCGCCATGAGGCCGGAGACCAGCGCCAGCTTGATGGAGGAGGAATAGGAGCGGAAGTCGTGGCCGGTGACGATCTCGGGCTTCACGCCCATCTCGTGCATCAGCGTGCCGAGGCCCATGCCAAGGGCCTGCACACCCATGAGGTTGATTTCCTTCTGGAACAACCAGCGGGCGTCGTACTCCCGGAAGCCGGTCGGCTTCACCATGGGCTCGGACTCGTAGGCGTAGGTATTGGGCGTCAGGACCGGCTTCGGCGTCGGGAACATGGGCACCATTCCTCCGCAGCACGCAAAATTTCGCGGTCGCGAGATAGCATGGATTCGTGACCAAACGAACGGCTGCGCTTGGGATTAGTTCCGCCTGCCGCGGCGGCACGGTGACGCCGCCGTGGCGGTCACGCGATCTTCCGTGTCTTTTCCGGGAGCATGGTGCCTTCCTCGCGGGCCCGCACGTGCCAGGAGAGGGCCTCCTCGATGATGTGCGGCGTGTGCCCGCCGCGCGCCGTGGCCCGCTCGAAATAGTCGGACAGCGCGTCGCGATAGAGCGGATGCACGCAATTGGCGATGATAGTGCGCGCCCGCTCCCGCGGCGCCAGCTCCCGCAAATCCGCAAGGCCCACCTCGGTGACGAGGATGTCCACGTCGTGCTCGGTGTGGTCCACATGGCTCACCATAGGCACCACGGAGGACAGGGCCCCACCCTTGGCGATGGATTTGGTGACGAACACCGAGAGATAGGCGTTGCGGGCGAAATCGCCGGAGCCGCCGATGCCGTTCATCATGTGGGTGCCGCCCACATGCGTGGAATTGACGTTGCCGTAGATGTCGAATTCCAGCGCTGTGTTGATGCCGATGAGGCCCAGCCGGCGGATGATCTCCGGATGGTTGGAAATCTCCTGAGGCCGCAGGATGAGGCGCGACTTGTAGTCGGTGATGCGCGGCATCACCTGGTCGTACTTCGCCTTGGACAGGGTGATGGACGAGCCCGAGGCGAAGTTCAGCTTGCCGGCGTCGAACAGGTCGAAGGTCGAGTCCTGCAGCACCTCGGAATACATGGTGAGGTCGCCGAACGGGCTCTCGATGAAGCCGTGCATCACCGCATTGGCGATGGTGCCGATGCCGGCCTGCAGCGGCTGCAGGCGGTTGGTCATGCGGCCGAGCTTCACCTCGTGCTTGAGGAACTCCATGAGATGGCCGGCGATGGCGGCGGTCTCGGGGTCCGGGGGCAGCACGTTGGAGGCGGAATCGAGCTTCCGCGTCACCACGATGGCGGCAATCTTCTCCGGGTCGATGGGAATGAAGGGCAGGCCCACCCGGCTTTCCGGTGTCACCACCGGGATCGGCTCGCGGAACGGGCGGCGGGTGGGGATGTAGATGTCGTGCAACCCCTCCAGCTCCGCCGGCTGGGTGAGGTTGATCTCGACGATGACCTTCTTCGCGAGGATCGCGAAGGTGGCGGAATTGCCCACCGAGGTGGTGGGAATGATGCCGCCGGACGCGGTGATGCCCACCGCCTCGATCACCGCCACGTCGATGGGGCCGAGCTGGTTGGTGCGCAGATGCTCCACCGTCTCGGACAAATGCTGGTCGACGAACATCACCTCCCCGGCATTGATCGCCTTGCGCAGCGCAGGGTCGGACTGGAACGGGATGCGGCGGGAGAGCAGGTGGGCTTCCGCCATCTGCTTGTCGAGGTCGTTGCCCAGCGAGGCGCCGGTAATGAGGGTGATACGCAGCGGCTCGCCGCGCGCATGGGCGGCATTGGCGCGGGCGGCGAGTGCCATCGGCACGGCCTTCGCCTCGCCGGCGCGGGTGAAGCCGCTCATGCCCACGATCATGCCGTCGCCGATGAGCGCCGCGGCCTCCTCGGCCGGGACGATCCTGTCACGCAAGGACGAGAGGCGGATGCGGTTCTCGGGCATGTCGGCAATTCCGTCGAGAGGACAATCCCTTGCGCATAGCGAGGCGCGCGGGGCCACCGGAATTCGACTTAAAGGGAAGGCGGCTCAGGCGGTGATCGCGACCGGCAGGCCAAAGGCATCCCGCTCCGGCGGATCAGGATAGCGCAAGGCCTTGCCCTCGAAGACTCTTTTGGCGGTGACGACGCAGGCGCAGGCATCGACCAGATCATCGAGCCCTGCGCGCAGCGCAGTCGCGGTCTTCGCATTCAGCAGGTCAACCGGCACTCCGGCGTCGCGCAGCAGCTCGATGCGCAGGGCGAGGCCGGGGCCATGCGGCCGGTTCTTGACCTTCTTCGCCACGTCTAGCGACGCGCCGTTCATGATGCGGAACGACACCTCCGGATGGCACTCGATCAGCCGTTCGCGCAGCTCCAGCCGGCGCAGCAGCAGTTCGTCCAGCTCGGCGATCTTGGGAAAAAGGTTGAAGCACTGGATGGAGACCTTGCGCGGCGGGTTCGAATGGGCGAGCGCCGCGGCGCAGGCGGCTGCGAACCGCTCCCGCTCGTCCCCCGGACCCACGCCAGCCATGACCGCAGCACGGGCCGGGACGGAGAAGACGGAGGATTGCCGCCCACCGAGCAGGGGGCGCACCGCCCGCTCTGCCGCGCGGCCGCCGATCTCGCTGGTTTCGGGCAGACCTATGGGCATGTCCACGCAGGCGATGGCGGGAGCGTCCGGCGCATCGAACAGCTCTTCCACGCGGGTGCGGCGGAACAGCTGGAGATGATCGCCGCCGTCC
>JAYSCE010000068.1:8641-12550 GCA_041915035.1 Xanthobacter sp. | reverse complement strand
CCGGCTATCCGGGCACGCCCGGTGTCGGACCGGGCCGTCCCGGTCGCCCCGGTTCTCCGGGCCACCTCCCCGGCCAGCCCGGCGCGGGTCCTGGCCGTCCGGGCTATCCCGGCACTCCCGGCGTCGGACCCGGCCGCCCCGGCCGTCCCGGACAGCCCGGTGTTCCGGGAGCGGGACCGAACCGTCCCGGTTATCCCGGCGCCGGACCCGGCCGGCCCGGATATCCGAATGCTGGCCCCAACCGGCCCGGTTATCCGAACGCCGGTCCCAACCGGCCCAATCGGCCGTCGGCGCAGCCGAACCGGCCGGCCAACCGCCCCGCCAACGTGCGGCCCCAGCAAAGGCCGCAGCAGATGCGGCCGCAACAGCGGCCCCAGCAGATGCGTCCGCAGCAACGGCCGCAGCAGATGCGACCCCAGCAGATGCGGCCGCAGCAGCGGGCCATGCCCCAGCGGGCGGCTCCACAGCGGGCCGCACCGCAGAACCGGCCACGGCCCGGCCAGCGTTGAGCCTTCCGACCTCCCTTCCGCCCGGCTTCGGCCGGGCGGTTTGTTTCGGCCATGGGGGAAGACAGGGCAGAGCCCTTTCCTTCGGCTCGCGAATCTCCTTCACTGGCAGTGAAGGACCTGCGGTAGCATCGCGGTCATTCGTGAGACCGGCACCGTGCCGCCGGCCATCGCGGAGGGTTCAATGCCGCGACTGTTCACAGCCATCGAGATCCCCCCCGAGGTCGGGCTCGGCCTCTCCATGCTGCGGGGCGGGCTGTCCGGCGCCCGATGGATCGATCCGGAGAACTACCACGTCACCCTGCGCTTCATCGGCGACGTGGACGACGCCACCGGCCGCGACATCATGTTGATGCTGGGGCAGGTGCGCCGCCCCGCCTTCGACATCGCGCTGGACGGGCTGGACCAGTTCGGCGGCCACAAGCCGCGCGCGGTGTTCGCGGCGGTGAAGGCCAACGCCGCGCTCATGGAGCTGCAGGCCGAGCAGGAGCGCATCATGCAGCGCCTCCGGCGCGGCGCGGAGCGCCACAACAAGCCCCACCTGACCCTCGCCCGGCTGCGCGACGCCTCCTCGCGGCAGGTGGCAGATTACCTCGCCGCGCGCGGCTCCTTCCGCACTCCGCCGTTTCGCGTGCCACGGTTCGTGCTGTTCTCCTCGCGGGATTCCGTCGGCGGCGGCCCGTATCTGGTGGAAGCGGCCTATCCCCTCCTCTAGCCGCTGCCCTTGCGGCGCGCCTGGCGGCCCCCATTTCACTGTGCATGACCACGCACACGTTGAACCCCGACGAGTTCGACCGCCTCTCCGGCGCCGAGCGCGACAAGGCTGCCGAAGACGAGGCGCGCGTCCGCAGGGGCTTCTGGAGGAAGATGCGCGGCGCTGCCCGTCACGTCCCCTTCGCCGAGGACGCGGTCGCGAGCTATTACGCCGCCTTCGACCGCCAGACGCCGCTGCGTGTCCGGGCGACGCTGCTCGGCGCGCTCGCTTATTTCATCCTGCCGTTCGACCTGACGCCGGACATCCTGCCGCTGATCGGCTTCGGCGACGATGCGGCGGTGCTCATGGGCGCGCTCAAGCTGCTCTCCGGCCATGTGAAGCCGGAGCATTACGAGGCGGCGCGGGCCGCCCTCGCCCCCGACGGCCAGCCAGCCGCGGAGGACGGCCGACCCGCCTGAGGCTCAGTCGGCGATGGTCAGCACGACCTTGCCCTTCACCCGGCGGCCGGAAATCTCGCCGAGGGCCTCGGCGCAGTGTTCCAGCGGGAAGGTCTTGTCCACGTGGGCGGAGATGCGGCCGTCGCGGGCATAGCCCATCAGCTCGGCCACCGCGTCGCGCAGCCAGCCCGGGTTGGCCCGGGCATGGGAGCCGAAGGCGACGCCGCGCATGTCGCAATTCTTCACTAGCAGCAGGTTGAGCGGGATCTTGGGGATTTCGCCGGCGGCGAAGCCCACCACCAGGAAGCGGCCGAGAGAGCCGAGCGCCCGCAGCGCCTGCTCGGCCATATCGCCGCCCACGGGGTCGTAGACCAGATCGAGCCCCTTCTCGCCGCCGAACGCCTTCAGCGCGGCCTTGAGATCGCCCGAGGCATAGTCGAACCCTTCGTCCGCCCCGTGATCGAGGGCGAAGCGCACCTTATCCGGCGAGGAGGCGCAGGCGATGATGCGGGCGCCGAGCACCCGGCCGAGTTCCACTGCCGCGAGGCCCACGCCGCCGGAGGCGCCGAGCACGGCGAGCCGCTCGCCGGCTTTCAGTTCGCCGCGGTCGCGCAGGGCATAGAGAGCCGTGCCGTAGGTGACGATGAG
This sequence comes from Xanthobacter sp., assembly GCA_041915035.1. Taxonomy (GTDB): domain Bacteria; phylum Pseudomonadota; class Alphaproteobacteria; order Rhizobiales; family Xanthobacteraceae; genus Xanthobacter. The sequence continues at coordinate 10,244 of JAYSCE010000068.1, read as the reverse complement.
GCCTGCGGCCTTCACGAGGTCGAGGTCGTCCGGCACCTTGGCCAGGAACTGGGCCGGGGCCGCGACATACGCGCGCGCCGCCCCGTAGGTCTGATAGCCGCACACCCGGTCGCCCACGGCAAAGCCGGTGACGCCCTCGCCCAGCGCCGCCACATGGCCGGCATATTCCGCGCCGGGGGAGAACGGCAGCTCGGGCTTCACCTGATACAGATCGCGGATGATGAGCGTGTCGAAGAAATTGAGGCCGATGGCCGCGACCTTCACCAGAACTTCGCCGGGACCCGGCACCGGCTGTGGCAGGTCGCGAATCTCGAGGGTCTCGGGGGCACCATGGCGCGCGCACACCACCGCTTTCATGAAGGCTCCTTCTCTCCCGGCTGACGGGAACGGATTACCAAAAATTAACCCAACCGGGCGGAAGCACGGGGTAAATACGCCCTTCCGCGACGGCACCGGCCCCTTGTGATCCCTGCGCCTTGCGCTTCATCGAGCGGCCGGACAGTCTCGCAAAGTCCCATGGCGCAACGAATCGGGCGACTTCGCACGTCCGGCGCATTGAGCGGAGCCGAGCCTTTGGGTTAGGAAAACGCAAGACCACCCCGCCATTTTTTTGACCGCCTGCCTCGTTACCCGACAGCCGGCGGCCAGCCCGAAGTCAGTTTGCCTTAAAGGGCCCCAGCGATTTAGGAGAAGCCATGACGCTTCCTCGTGTCCATCCTGCTCTCCTGGGCATGTTCATCGCCTGCGCCGCAGCCGCCCCGGCCGCAGCTCAGGGTCAGCCTCAGTCGAAGGCGGTGGCGCAGTTCGGCGACTGGAGCGTCTACGTTTCCACCTCCAGTCCCAAGGTCTGCTATGCCATCTCCCAGCCGAAGACCCGTTCGCCCGAGGGTCTGAAGCGTGATCCGGCCTATTTCTTCATCTCCACCCGCCCCGGCGAGAACGTGAAGAACGAAGTGACCGTCACCGTGGGCTTCCCGCTGAAAGAGGGCTCGGATGCGACCCTCACGGTCGGCAATGCCACGCTCCAGCTCTACACCAAGGACCAGGGCGCCTGGGTGCGCAACGTGGCCGACGAAGCCAAGCTGGTGGAGGCCATGAAGCGCGGCAAGGACCTCACCGTCGCCTCCACCTCGCTGCGCGGCAACGCGACCACCGACAAATATTCGCTGGTCGGTCTCGGTCAGGCGCTCGACCGGGTGGCACAGGAATGCAAGTGACGGCAAACAGGTGACTGCGATCAGGTGAGGCCTGAGGGACGGGCGGTGCCCGTCCCGACGCTCACCGGCCGGGCAATCAGCGCCCCGGCAGGTCCAGCACGCCGTTCGGGCTGAAGCGGTCGATGATGGTCGGCAAGTGCTTGGTGAGGAGTTCCGGCAGCATCTCCGGCTGGAGGCCCAGACTGCTTGCGATCGCCGTGAGCGGTTCCGCACCGAGCGCATTGACGATCTCGTCCGCGCTCACCGGCACGTTGGGGCCGCTGGAGAGCCAGCTGTCCACCTCGTGGGCGAGACCCGCCTCCTGCAGCTGAGCCAGCACGCCCTCGATGCTGCCATAGGGCGTCTTCGCCAGCGCGCCATCGAGGACGCCGGGCAGTGCCGAAGCC
>JAYSCE010000068.1:0-8631 GCA_041915035.1 Xanthobacter sp. | reverse complement strand
GCCCTCGGGGCCGGCCCGGCCGAGCATGTTGGAGAGCATGCTGCCCGCCATCTGGTCGAACAGGCCCATCCCCGTCTCCTCCGCGCTGCTGCGCTGCACGATGCGGCGCGACGTGCGTTGGTGTACCGGATCACCCTCGCGGTGTCGATCTGGCGCGGATCGGTCACGAACGCCTGATCGCCTGCGGCTCCGCGCCGCTGGGACGGCATGTGGCCTATGCACGAGGATCGTCAGCCGCTAACGGCTCGCAAGTGATGATCCCACTCCCTCTGTTCACGGCCCTCGCCCTCATGACCGCCGTCGCGGCCCTCGCCGTGCTGTGGCCGCTGTCGCGCGCCCGCACCATCAAGGCGACGCGGGAGGCGGACCTTGCGGTCTATCGCGACCAGCTGGCCGAGATCGCCCGCGACGCCAAGTCCGGCCGCCTGCCCGCCGCCGAGGCCGAGGCCGCGCGCATTGAGGTGGCCCGGCGCATGCTCGCCGCCGACGCAGCGGCCGACGCCGCCTCCGCCGACCCTGCCGTCTCCGGCCGGCGTCGGCGCGTGGCAGCCATCGTGGCCCTGGTCTTCGTGCCGGTCTGCGCGGCCGCGCTCTATGCGGTGATGGGCTCACCCGGCATTCCCGGCGCTCCCCTCGCCGAGCGCCTGTCGGCGTCGCCGGATCGCAGCGACGTGGCGATCCTCGTGCGCCGCGTGGAGGAGCACCTCCAGAAGAACCCCAATGACGGGCAGGGCTACGAAATCCTCGCCCCCATCTATCTGCGCCTCGGCCGGCCGGAGGATTCCGCCCGCGCCTATGGCGAAGCCATCCGCATCCTCGGCCCCACCGCCGAACGCCTGTCGGCCCGCGGCGATGCGCTGGTGGTGGCGGCGGACGGCCTCGTCACCGCCGATGCCGCCAAGGCCTTCGCCGCCGCCCTCGCGCTGAACCCGAACGAGCCGCGCGCCGCCTATTTCCTCGGCCTCGCCGCCGAGCAGGACGGCCGCCGCGAGGATGCGGCGCGCATCTGGGGCGACCTGCTCGCCCGCACGCCGGCCTCCGCCCTCTACCGGCCCGTGGTGGCCGAGGCCCTTGCCCGCGTCGGCGGCTCGGTCCCGCCCGCGGCCACTTCCCCTGCGACACCGGGTCCCGGTGCCGCCGATGTCAATGCGGCCGCCCAAATGTCGCCGCAGGACCGGAACGCCATGGTGCGGGGCATGGTGGACCGTCTCGCCGCCCGGCTCGACAAGGAGCCGAACGATATCGACGGCTGGGAACGGCTGATCCGCGCCTACGGCGTGCTCGGCGACAAGGAGAAGGCAGACGCCGCGCTCAAGAATGCGCGCGCCGCCTTCAAGGACGATCCGGCGGCCCTCGCCCGTCTCGACGCGGCGGAGAAGGCCCTGCCGACAGGAGGAAAAGGATGACGCGCAAACAGCGCAGGCTGGTCCTCATCGGCGCCGGGCTCGGCGTGCTCGCGCTCGCCGCCGGCCTCATCCTCTCGGCGCTCAACGACACCATCGTGTTCTTCCGCACCCCCACCGAGGTGGCGCAGAAGCAGGTAGCCCCGGGCGCGCGCCTGAGGCTCGGCGGGCTGGTGGAGACCGGTAGCGTCACCAAAGTGGGCACCCTCACCACCTTCTCCATCACCGACGGCAATGCCACGGTGAAGGTGGCCTATCAGGGCATCCTCCCCGACCTCTTCCGCGAGGGTCAGGGCGTGGTGGCGGAAGGCGCGCTCCAGCCGGACGGCGCGTTCAAGGCCGACAGCGTGCTCGCCAAGCATGATGAGAAATACATGCCCCGCGAAGTCGCCGACGCGCTGAAGCAGCAGGGTCACTGGAAGGACGGGGCGCCCGCGCCCGGTGCCGCTTCCCCCTCTACGCGCCAGCCAGGGAGCTGAGGCATGATCGCCGAAATCGGGCAATACGCACTCGCCCTCGCCTTCGCGCTGGCCCTTGCGCAGGTGATCCTGCCGGCCTGGGGCGCCGCGCGGGGCGATGCCGTGCTGATGGGGTCCGCGGGGCCGATCGCCCTCGCTCTGTTCGGCTTCGTCGCCTTCGCCTTCGGCGCGTTGGTGCAGCTCTACGTCACCTCCGACTTCACGGTGGTGAACGTGGTGGAGAATTCACACTCCCAGATGCCGCTGGTCTACCGCGTGACCTCCACATGGGGGAACCACGAGGGTTCCATGCTGCTGTGGGTCTTCGTTCTCGCCATCTTCGGCGCGCTGGTGGTGGTGTTCGGCTCGAACCTGCCGGATCGCCTCAAGGCGCTGGTGCTCTCGGTGCAGGGCGCCGTGGCAGCAGCCTTCCTCTCCTTCATCCTGTTCACCTCCAACCCGTTCGCGCGCATCGTGCCCCCGCCGGCCGAAGGGCGCAGCCTCAATCCCATCCTCCAGGACCCCGGCCTCGCCATCCATCCGCCGCTGCTCTACCTCGGCTATGTGGGGCTCTCCATCTCCTTCTCCTTCGCCATCGCGGCGCTGATCGAGGGACGGATCGACGCCGCCTGGGCGCGCTGGGTGCGGCCGTGGACGCTGGCGGCCTGGATATTCCTGACCCTCGGCATCGCGGTCGGCTCGTACTGGGCCTATTACGAGCTGGGCTGGGGCGGCTGGTGGTTCTGGGACCCGGTGGAGAACGCCTCCCTGATGCCGTGGCTCGCTGCCACCGCGCTGCTGCATTCCGCCGTGGTGATGGAAAAGCGCGACGCGCTGAAGGTGTGGACCATCCTCCTCGCCATCCTCGCCTTCTCCCTGTCGCTGGTGGGCACCTTCCTGGTGCGCTCGGGCGTGCTGACTTCGGTGCATGCCTTCGCGACGGACCCCGCGCGCGGCGTGTTCATCCTCGGCATCCTCACCTTCTTCATCGCCGGCGGGCTCGCGCTGTTCGCCTTCCGCGCGTCCGAGCTGAAGCAGGGCGGCCTCTTCGCGCCCATCTCGCGGGAGGGGGCGCTGGTGTTCAACAACCTGTTCCTCACCGCCGCCACCGCCGCCGTGCTGGTGGGCACGCTCTATCCGCTGGCGCTGGAAGCCTTCACCGGCGCCAAGATCACGGTGGGCCCGCCCTATTTCAATCTGGTGTTCGGCGGGCTGATGCTGCCCCTCGTCTTCGCCATGCCGTTCGGCCCGCTGCTGGCCTGGAAACGCGGCGACATCCTGGGCGCGGCGCAGCGGCTGATGCTGGCCGCCGGCCTCGCCATCGTCGCGGCGGTTGTGACGGCGGCGGCGACCACCGGCGGCCCTGTGCTGGCACCGCTGGCCGTGGGCCTTGCCGCCTTCATCATGCTCGGGGCTTTGACCGACCTCGCCGAGCGCGCCGGCCTCGGCCGCGTCGGGGCGAAAGTCGCGCTTGCCCGGCTCGCCGGCGTCCCCCGCTCTGCCTATGGCACGGCTATCGCCCATTTCGGTGTGGGCGTGTGCCTGCTCGGCATCGTCTGTGAGACCTCATGGAGCCTTGAGAAGATCGCCGCGGTGAAGCTGGGCGATACCATCACCATCGGTTCGCGCACCCTCACCCTCGACCGGCTGGAGAACCGCACCGGGCCGAATTTCCGCGCCCGCACGGCCGTGTTCTCCATCCGCGACGGCGGCGTCTCCGAAGGGACCATCGTTCGCTGCCCGCCAGATGGCGACCACCGAGGCCGGCCTGCGCACCTTCGGCTTCAGCCAGCTCTATGTGAGCATGGCGGAGGAAGCCGCCGACGGCCACGTCTCCGTCCGCGCCACCTTCAAACCTTTCGTGACGCTGATCTGGCTCGGGGCGGTGGTGATGGCGCTGGGCGGCCTGCTCTCCCTCGCTGACCGGCGGCTCAGGGTGGGCGCGCCCCGCCCGGCAGCGAAGAAGGCGCGGCAGGCCGTGGCGCCGGCGGAGTGAACAGCATGGCACTGAACCCGCGCGCCCTCCTCGCCTCCCTGCTTTTCCTCCTCGCCCTCGGTGTCCCGGCCTTCGCCGTGCAGCCGGACGAGGTGCTGGGCGATCCCGTGATGGAGAGCCGGGCGCGGACCATTTCGGCGGAACTGCGCTGCATGGTCTGCCAGAACCAGTCCATCGACGATTCCGACGCGCCGCTGGCGAAAGACCTGCGCCTCATCGTGCGCGAGCGGCTGAAGGCGGGCGACAGCGACAGCCAGGTGCTGGACTTCATGGTGGCCCGCTACGGCGAGTTCGTGCTGCTGCGGCCACGCTTCTCGTGGCGCAATGCGCTGCTGTGGGGGGCACCGATCCTCGTGTTGGTGCTGGGCGGCCTCGGCGCCATCCTCGCCCTGCGCCGACGCAGTGCCGCCCCGCCGGCACCGCGCCTTTCGGCGTCCGAGGAGGCCAGGCTGAAGGCGCTGCTCGCCGAGGGTGACGGGGTGGGCCCGAACAAGCCCTGAGGCGGACGCAGGCCGGCTCCCGCATTCTTCCCGTGGAAAGGCGGGCCGCGAGGGATTATGTGTGGCGGATGATGTCCACGCCCGAAACCATGCCTGAAGCCACGCTCACGCCTGAAACCACCGTGCAGCCCCTCGCTGGCGAGGCCACGCCTGCGCGCGCGTCCCTCGTCGGCCTCGACCGGGACAAGCTGGGGGATGCGCTCGACGCCATCGGTGTGAAGGGCTCGGAGCGGCGCATGCGCGTGAACCAGCTCTGGCACTGGATCTATCTGCGCGGCGCCCTGGACTTTTCGGAGATGACCAACGTCTCCAAGCACCTGCGCGCCCGGCTGGAAGAGGCCTACACGCTGGCCCGCCCCGAGATCGTGGCAGAGCAGGTCTCGCAAGACGGCACCCGCAAGTGGCTGCTGCGCTTCCCGGCCGATCATCCAGGCGAGCGGCCCCACGACATCGAGACGGTCTATATCCCCGAGAGCGACCGCGGCACGCTGTGCGTCTCCTCGCAGGTCGGCTGCACCCTCAACTGCTCCTTCTGCCACACCGGCACCCAGCGGCTGGTGCGCAACCTCACCGCCGCCGAGATCGTGGCGCAGGTGATGGTCGCCCGCGACCGGCTGGGCGACTACCCCGGCCGTGAACGCGCAGTGGGCCCCGGCCTGCCCACCGAGGGCGACCGGCTCGTCACCAACATCGTCTTCATGGGCATGGGCGAGCCGCTCTATGCCTATGACAGCGTGAAGGAAGCCATCGAGACGCTTTCCGACGGCGACGGCCTCGGCCTCGGCAAGAGGCGCATCACCGTCTCCACCTCCGGCGTGGTGCCGGAGATCGAGCGGCTGGGCTCCGAGGTCGGCCCTATGCTCGCCATCTCGCTGCACGCGGTGCGCGACGACCTGCGCGACGTGCTGGTGCCCATCAACAAGAAATACCCCATCAAGGAGCTGATGGAGGCCTGCCGCACCTATCCGGCTGCCTCCAACGCCAAGCGCATCACCTTCGAATACGTCATGCTGAAGGGCGTGAACGACACGCCCGCCGATGCCCGCGCGCTGGTGAAGCTGCTGGAGGGCGTGCCGGCCAAGATCAACCTCATCCCGTTCAACCCCTGGCCGGGCACGCAATACGAGTGCTCGGACTGGGAAACCATCGAGCGCTTCTCGGACATCGTGTTCCGCGCCGGCTATGCGAGCCCGGTGCGCACGCCGCGCGGGCGCGACATCCTCGCCGCCTGCGGCCAGCTCAAGAGCGAGAGCGAGAAGCTTTCCGCCCGCGAGCGCCTCGCCTATCGCGCCATGATGGCCCAGGCGGAGGAGTAATTTCCGCCCCTTCCCGGAGATGCGTGCCATGCTCGACCATGTGGGGATTTCGGTTCACGACGTGGCGCGCTCCCGCGCCTTCTATCTCGCCGCCCTCGCCCCGCTCGGCTACGGCATCCTGATGGAGGTGAACCCGCCCGGGGGCCATACCTATATCGGCTTTGGCTTGGTCGGCTCCGGCAAGCCGGACTTCTGGATCGGCGATGCGCCGACCTCCACCGGACATCTGCACCTCGCCTTCACGGCGAAGGACCGCGCGGCGGTGGATGCCTTCTATGCCGCCGCCATGACCGCCGGGGCCGTGGACAATGGCGCGCCGGGCCTGCGCCCGCACTACCATCCCGACTATTACGGGGCGTTTGTGTTCGATCCCGACGGGCTCAACGTGGAAGCGGTCTGCCATCTGCCCGAGGCCGCCTGAGCCCATGGACAACCTGGTCCGCCTGCTGCTGCGTTTCGTTCTGGTGCCGCTCGGCTATTTCGCGTCGGTGATCGCGGGGGCGTGCGTGATCCTCATCGGGGAATGGCGGATCGGTACGCTGTTCACCGCCGCCGATCCGGGCGACCGGGCGCTGGGCTTCATCGTCGCCATCGTCACCACGGTGGTGGTGCTGTTCATGCTGCTGATGCTGATGTGGCTGGTGGCGGCCGTGGGCATCCTGTTCTCGGAGGCGTTCGCCATTCGCTCGTGGATGTTCCACGCGGCCAATGGCGTGGTCTCAGCGTGGATCGGAGCCCAACTATTCGCGCCCACAGACGGCGCGACGGCGGTGGCGGGCGATCCGTTCTATGTAGTGGCGGCAGGCCTTGCCGGCGGGCTCGCCTACTGGCTGGTGGCCGGCTCCACGGCGGGCTTCTTCAAGCCCATCCTGCGCTCCCCCGCTGAGCGGGCCCAAGCCCTGCCCCCGCCGCCCCGTCGGCCGGACCTGTCGCCGCCCTCGCCTGAGTCGCCTCCCAGATGAGTCCCGGCACCGACGACCCCGGTGCGGCCCGACGCACGGGTCGTCTGGCGTTGGGCTATCTCGCGTCCGTCCTCGTCACCGTAAGCCTGCTGCAGCTCGTGGGCGCTGCCATGGACCGGATAGCGCCCGCTCCCGGCGCGTCCGAGGGGCTGGCGCTGTATTATGGCGTGGCGATCGCGTCCGCCGGCTTCGCCTATCTGCTTGCCGCCGTGTGCGGACTTGCGCCGGCACTGGTGTGGATCGCCGTCTCGGAACGGAAATGCCTGCGCCAACCGCTGGGCGATGCGGCGGCCGGCGCGATCTGGGCCGCGGCGGGGTGGCTGGGCTTCTCCCTTGTCACCGATTCTCTCGGCGACCCGCTGCTGGCGCGGGTGACGATGGACCTTCTCATCGCCGGTGCCGGCGGAGGCCTTGCCTACTGGGTCGTGGCCGGACGCAGCGCAGGCAGCGGCACACCTCGTCTCTGAGGAACACACCTACGACGAAAAACCGCGGACGTTGCCGTCCGCGGTTCAAAATTCTCGGAAAGCCGAAAGCTCAGGCCGCAGCGGCGGCGACGGCCTTGGCGATCTGGCGCTTGAGGTCGAGGGCGACGGGAGACAACTCCTCGTCGCGGGCCTTGGCGAGGAAGGCGTCGAGGCCACCGCGGTGGTCCACGCTCTTCAGCGCGTTGGCGCTGACGCGCAGGCGCACGGAACGCTTCAGCGTCTCGCTCTCCAGCGTCACGTTGCACAGGTTCGGCAGGAACCGGCGCTTGGTCTTGCGGTTCGAGTGGCTCACGAGGTTGCCGCTCTGAACCCCCTTGCCGGTCAGGTCACACCGCCGGGACATGGCGAAAGTCCTTTTTTCTTCGTATGGCGCGGGGAACGCGTCGGGGCCAGAAGACCCACGTGCACTCACCCGCTCTATCGGGAAGCGGCTCCTATAGGGGGAGAGGGGGAGCCAGTCAAGGTGCGGGGCCTATTCCGCCCACGCGGGCCTTGCCATGAGCCTGACGCTAGGGCCAAGTTTAGCGGGGGAAGAAGCTAGGCCATCACGGCCTGGATGGGGGATTGCATGAAGATCGGAAATTGGCTGTTCGCCGCCGCACTGTCGATGGCGGGTGTCTTCTGTGCGGGCGAAGCGAGCGCGCAAGGCAAGTTCATCGTCAACCAGCTTTCGGGCAAGTGCCTCGACGTGGCGGGCGCACCCGGCGTCAAGAACGGCTCTCCGCTCACCCTCTATGCCTGCGAATTTTCCGGCAAGAACCCCAACGGCACGCCCACCGACCAAAGATGGGAGGTCCTGCCCCAGGGCTTCATCCGCAACACGCTCTCCAACAAGTGCATCGACGTGCCCGGCGCGCCCGGAATCAAGGCCGGCACGCCGCTCATTCTTTATGATTGCGAGCTGTCGGGACGAAACCCCAACGGATCAACCACCGACCAGCAGTGGCAGTTCACCCCGGAGGGGCTGATCCGCCATCGCCTGTCCGGTCTTTGCATCGACGTGCGGGGCGCGGCCGCCACAGCGGACGGCACGCGCCTGCAGCTCGCCACATGCGAGGTCGCAGGGGGGCCGTCCGACCAGTATTGGCGCCTGAAATAAGGCGCCGCCTCAGCCCGGCATCAGCACCGCCCGCCCCTTCTGCGCCGCCTCGGCGATGAAATCGGCGGCAACGCGGATGCGGGCGAGGTCGCGCGTGTCGGCGTGGGTGAGGAGCCAGAAGGTACGCGTCAGGCCCACCTCCGTGGGCAGGATGGGCACCAGCGCCTCCGGCCCCTCCCCCGCGAACAGGTCGGCCATGAAGCACGGAAGCACGCACACGCCCGCCCCCGCGCGCGTCGCCGTCATCTGGGCAACCAGGCTGGAGCTTTTCAGGCGCACGCGCAGGTCCTTCGCCACGAGGGGCACGTAGTCCAGCTCCGGCGCGTAGATCAGGTCGTCCACATAGCCGATGAAGCGGTGGCGCTGGAGCGCCGCGGCGGCGAGGCCGCGCGGGCCGCGCGCGACGGTG
>JAYSCE010000067.1:0-12594 GCA_041915035.1 Xanthobacter sp. | reverse complement strand
TATGCGCGATGCCAGCAGGTCATCGCTGACGTCGAGGACACGGAGAACCTGTTCCGCCAGACGGCGGCGCAGCCATCGGGCAGGCTAAGGATCGACGTTCCCGGTCGGATCGGACGGCTCATCATCGCGCCGGCGTTGCCGGAGTTCCTGGATCGTTATCCGCAAATCGACATCGATCTCGGCGTGACCGATCGGGCAGTCAACCTGGTCGAGGACAGCGTCGATTGCGTGCTGCGCGTCGGATCCTTAAGCGATTCCGGCCTGATAGCGCGGCCCATCGGCAAGCTGCCGCTCATCAATGTTGCAAGCCCTGCCTATCTGAAGCGGAACGGAACACCACAATCGCCGGATGACCTGGGCGACCACTGGGCCGTCAACTATGCGTCGCCCTCCAGCGGCCGGGTCGAGGATTGGGAGTGGGTCGAAGACGGTGCTCTGCGCACTCTGCCGCTAAGAGGCCGCGTCACGGTCAACAGTGCTGAAGCTTACATCGCCTGCTGTCTCGCTGGTCTCGGCCTGATCCAGATCCCGGCCTATGATGTGCGCCTCCATGTGGAGGCGGGCCAACTGGTCGAGATCATGCCGCGTTATCGTGCGGAATCCATGCCGATGACATTGCTCTATCCGCATCGGCAGCACCTGTCTCGCCGATTACAGGTGTTCGCCGACTGGCTCGAAGAGCTGCTGAGGCGCAAGCTTCTGGAAGAAGCGATCACAGAGGAAAATGTCGACAGCGCATATGCGGCAATAGAGGGAAATCGGCGCCAAACGGTTCTTTAAAGTGGCAAAATTAGCCAATTTGGCGGACCGTGAGGGTTTCGAACTCTATGTCCGAGATCACGATCTTTCGATATGCTTCGGTGCAGGCGCGCTATGCAGCCGTCCGAAACAGCAAGTAAAGATGGGTGCAGGCCCCCGCAACCAAAAATCCTTGATCTCAAGGTCTCAGAGGGTCGCCGCAAGGCGGCCCTTTTGCGTTTCGGCCGGGCGCGGCGGGACCCGGGTAAGCCCAAGCTTCCGTATCAATCCGTAGACGGCTCAGCGCACGCTCCTCTCGCGTCCAGGCTCGCTCGGTGCTACTTTTGATAGAAATAATGACCCGGCTTCGTATGGCTTAACCCGCTGGCGAACAGGGGGAAAAGGGATGAAATGTCCTCCAATACCTCCGCACGAGAAGGACAGGCTCGCGGCGCTCGATAGCTACGGCCTCGCCGGAGAGGGAACGGTCGCAGGGCTCACACCGCTGGTGGAGATGGCGCTGCGCATCTTCAATGTGCCGATGGCCGCCGTGAACATGATCGGCGCCGACAGCGTCTTCTTCGCCGCGAGCGCGGGCTTCGGCGACGACGTGGACAAGCGGCGGGAAGTCTCCTTCTGTGCCCACACGATCCTCCAGGGCGCCGCCATGGTCGTGCCGGATGCCACGCACGACGAGCGGTTCCATGACAATCCCCTCGTTTCCGGCGTCACCAACATCCGCTTCTATGCCGGCTTCCCTCTGCTCTCGTCCGACGGGCACGCGATCGGCGTGCTCTGCATCCTCGATACGGTGCCCTATGACGGCTTTACCGAAGAGGATCGCGTCCGCCTGAGCGATCTGGCGCATATGGTGATGGATCGGCTGGAAATCCGCCGGATGGCCATCGCCGCTTCGGCGGGTGGTGGGGCGGTACCGAGTTGGGTGGTGGATCCGGAACAGCTCGCGTACCTCGCCCACATCGATGCCCTGACGGGCCTGCCCAACCGCCGCCACTTCTACAGGGCGGTGGAGGCGGCGCTTCTCACTGGCCGGCCTTGTGGGCTGCTGATGATCGATGTGGACGGCTTCAAGGATATCAACAACATCCTCGGACCCGCCGCGGGCGATGACGTGTTGAGAGCAATCGGCCAGGTGCTGTCCACCGAGGTGCCGACGGGGGCCGCCGTCGCCCGCATGGGCGGCGACGAGTTTGCCGTCCTGGTTGGCGGTCTGACGGAGGAGGCGGCGGAGCCCTTTGCGCGCCGGCTCCTCGGCAGGATCTCCGAACTCGCGCCCACCGGGCCGGAGGAGATGCAGATCTCTGCCAGTTGCGGCATCGCGCTTTCGCCGCGCGATGCTTTGGAGCCGGTGGAACTGATCGGCGACGCCGATCTCGCGCTCCATGCCGCCAAAACGAGGGGAGGCGCGAGCGTCGCGCTCTATTCGCCGGCGCTGCGCAGCGATGCGCTGGACCGCCGCCTCTCCAGCATCGATCTCCACCGGGCGGTGGCCAACGGGGAGTTCGTGCTGTTCTACCAGCCGCAGGTGCGGTTGTCCGACGGGGCACTGGTCGGCGCGGAGGCGCTCATCCGCTGGCTGCATCCCAGCCGCGGCCTGCTGTCTCCCGCGGCCTTCCTGCCGGCGCTGGAAGCCGGCACGCTGGCGCTGCAGGTCGGGCACTGGGTGATCGAGGAAGGATGTGCCCAGGCGGCCCGCTGGCGGCGGCAGGGGGCCACGGAATTCCGCATCGCCGTCAATCTCTTTGCGTCGCAGTTCCGCACCGGCGATCTGCCCCGCGAGGTGGCGGAGGCGCTGGCCCGGCACGGCCTGCCGCCGGAGGCGCTGGAGCTCGAGATCACCGAGAACATCGTCCTTTCGGACCATTCCACCGCCATGGATGTCCTGACGCGGCTGCGGCAGATGGGCGTGCGCATCGCCTTCGACGATTTCGGTACCGGCTATGCCTCGCTCAGCATGCTGACGCGGTGCCCGGTGAACTGCATCAAGATCGATCGCACCTTCGTTCAGGCCATGCTGCACTCGCCGCGCGAGGCGGCGGTGATTTCCGCCATCCTCGAGATGGGGCGGGCGCTGGACATGGATGTGATCGCCGAGGGCATCGAGACCGAGGCAGAGCGCGCCTACCTTGCCGAGCGCGGGTGTCCGGAGGGGCAGGGCTATCTGTTCGGCCGGCCCGTCCCGGCGTCGGAGTTCGAGGCCCATCTGAGCCGTGCGACCTTCTTCGTGCCGCCGGTCGATGCGGACTGCCGTGCGCCGGCGGGCGCGCTTGTGAAGCGGCGCAGCTATCGGCGCCCTAGCCCTCGGTGACCGCCAAAGCGCGCAGGCGGTGGCTGCGCACCTTGCTGCGGTTGCCGCAGGCGGCCATGGAGCACCAGCGGCGGGTGCCGTTGCGGGCGGTATCGTAGAAGACGAGGCTGCACTCGGGATTGGCGCAGTGGCGGAGCCGCGCAGGCTCATAATGGGCGGCGAAATCAGCGAAATCGGCAGCGATGGCGGCCAGCGGCCCGGCACCTTCGGGCCGGCGATGCTCCACCTCCAGCGCGTCGCCCCGCCAGACAAGGTGCGGCTGGGGCGCACCCGCCGCCAGCAGGGCATTGATGACCTCAACATCCGCCGGCTTCGGCTTCGCGCCGGTGCTCAGGCATTCGAACAGGCGGGCGAGCGTCTCGCGCAGGGCGAGCGCCTCCCGACGCAGCGCCTCGGCGCTGGTCCCTTGGAGGCCGGCCGCTTTCAACCAGCGCTGCCAGCCCTCGTCGGTGCCAAGAAAATCCCCCAGCGCGACCGGGGCGGAATTGACGAGATCGATCCACAGGCGGCTGCCCAGAAAGGGCATCCCGTCCCGGAAATCGCTCTCTTGCAGTGTCGTCACGCGATCCCCTCGTCTCTGCCCATTCTGGGCCGCTCGAAATGGAGGTGTAACCGGAAAGATAGGCCATTACCGGTCGGACACAAGCGAGTATCACGCGCGTAACCATTAAAAATGACGTTGACAGGTTTATTGCAGCGTGTAACCCCTTAATTGGCATTAAGCCAGTTACGTGGAGACATCCCATGCACGCCGTCAACACTGCCGCGCGCTCCGGCGCCGGGGCCGAGGTCGCCTATCACCGCGCCGCCATCCAGGGGCTGGACATCTTCTACCGGGAGGCCGGCCCGGCCGATGCGCCGGTGGTGGTGCTGCTGCACGGCTTTCCCTCCTCCTCGCACATGTTCCGCAACCTCATTCCGGCCCTCGCCGACCGCTTCCGGGTAATCGCGCCCGACTATCCGGGCTTCGGCCAGTCCAGCGCGCCGGCGCCGGAGGCTTTCGCCTACAGCTTCGACAAACTCGCGGACGTGGTGGAGGCGCTGCTCGAAGGGCTCGGCATCCGCCGCTATGCGCTCTACATGCAGGATTACGGCGGCCCGGTGGGTTTCCGGCTCGCGGCCCGGCATCCCGAGCGGGTGACGGGGCTCATCGTGCAGAACGCGGTGGCGAACCTTGAAGGCTTCCATGCCAATGCGGCCGCCGCCTTCGGCCCCTACTGGACCGACCGCAATGCGGAGACGGAAAAGCCGGTCCGCGGTTTCCTGGCCGCCGAGACCACACGCTTCCAGTACGAGCACGGCTCCTCCAGCCGCGCCGAACGCCTCTCGCCCGACACCTGGACCCACGATCAGGCGCTGCTCGACCGCCCCGGCAACGACCGCATCCAGCTCGAGCTGCTCTATCGCTACCAGGACAATGTGGGCGCCTATCCCGCCTTCCAGTCCTACCTGAAGGACCGCCAGCCCAACATCCTGGTGGTGTGGGGCGACAACGATCCCTTCTTCACCGCCGAGGGCCGCGACCTGTTCAAGGCGCTGGTGCCCGCCACCGAGGTGCACGCCTACGACGCGGGCCACTTCGCGCTGGAAACCCACCTGCCGGAGATCGCTGGCGCCATCCTCGGTTTCCGCGCTCGCGTCGCCTGCCGTCCCTCCCGGTCTTCGCCGCGCGGGATTGACCGGCGCGGCCCCTTCATTGGAGCCCCCCCGTGCCCCTGATGCTTTCCCCGTCTTCCGTCTTGGGACGGATGTCACTTGCCGCGATGGCCGTGCTGGTAGCCCTGTCGCTGCCGACACCCACCTCCGCGGCCTCGCCGCCTGCGCCCTCAACAGCGAAGCCGACCATCCTCTCGCCCACGGTGCATTACCGCTCGAAGACCATCACCGGCGTCGAGGTCTTCTATCGCGAGGCGGGGCCGGTGGATGCGCCCGTGCTTGTGCTGCTGCACGGCTTTCCGTCGTCCTCGCACATGTTCCGCAACCTCATCCCGCTGCTCGCCGACCGCTACCGGGTGATCGCGCCGGACTATCCCGGCTTTGGCCACAGCGGCGTGCCGGATCGGGCGCAGTTCACATATGGCTTCGCCACCTTCGCCGATCTGGTCGATGGCCTCATGGGCACGCTCGGGGCTGATCGCTATGCGCTGTATGTGATGGATTATGGCGCGCCGGTGGGCTACCGGCTCGCGCTCAAGCACCCCGAGCGGGTGACCGCGCTGGTGGTGCAGAACGGCAATGCCTATGAGGAGGGCCTGAGCCCATTCTGGTCGCCGCTCAAGGCCTATTGGGCGGACGCATCACAGCCCAACCGCGAGGCGCTCCGCGCGGGCCTCACCCCCGAAGCGACCCGCTCGCAATATGTGAACGGCGTCGCCGACGTCTCGCGGGTCGATCCCGACACCTGGCTGGTGGATCAGGCGCTGCTCGATCGGCCGGGTGTAGATGAGATCATGCTTGATCTGTTCAAGGACTATGCGAGCAACATCGCCCTCTATCCGCAGTTCCACGCTTTCTTCCGCGAGCGGAAGCCGCCGACGCTCATCGTCTGGGGGGCCAATGACGAGATCTTCCCGGCGGCCGGCGCACGGGCCTATCTGAGGGATCTGCCGAAGGCGGAGCTTCACCTCCTGAACAGCGGCCACTTCGCCCTGGAGGACAAAGGCGCCGAGATCGCTGTCCTGATGCGCGACTTCCTCGCGCGCTCGCTCCCGGCCAACGCACCCAAAAAGCCCACGGCGCGTTGACAAGAGCATGACCAGCCACCGTCCGCGCTTCCCGGGCGGACGGTGGTTTGGGCAGGGCTCACCACTTGAGGAAGCGCGGTCCCGTCAGCCAGCCGAAGCCGGCGACGATGGCGAGTGCGGCCGCATACCAGACGCCGACATAGGCCGGCGCGTCGTTCACGCAGAAGGACGCATACGCCAGCGCGCCGATCCCACCGGCAACGAGCCCGAGCAGCGCGCCGCAATAATGCAGGTCTGTCGGCGCCGTCTCGCGCAGCACCATGGTCATCACCACGAGCGGAATGACCGACAAAAGCGGAATGGCGAGCAAGCAGACGAACCAGTCGTTGAACATGGTCGCCATACCGCTGGTCGTTGGGGTAGCGACGATCTGGATCACCGCAGCGAACCACACCAGCGCCAGAGGCAGGAGCACAAGGCGCAGCAGCCGTCCGTTCGCCCGGCCCGCGCGCGCCGCGCGGCGCAGGCCATGGGCCGCGATGACCACCACCGCCGAGAGGAAGCCGACCTTCACCACGAAGCCGAACGTGCCCATGGCCTTCAACAGGTCCGGCCGCACCCCCAGCGCGAAGATGCAGGCGACCGCCGCGAGGCAAAGGGAGCCGGCCATGGCGAGCGTCAGCAGGCGATCCTGCCGGGCGGGGTCGACCGCCTCGACGCGCGTGGCGAGGAAATCGATGAGGTCGTCGGTGTTCATGGGCGTGCCTCCGACAAAAGGGCAGCAAGCTTCTTCATGCCGCGATGGATTCCGATTTTCACCGCGGCATCGCTCATGCCGATGCGGGCTGCGGCCTCGGCGATGCTGAGGCCTTCGATCTTCACGTATTCGATGGGGAGCCGAAAATGCCGGGGCAGCGTCTCCAGCGCCCGGTGCAGTTCCCGCGATGTATCCACCGCCTCGTATCTGTCGACGTCGGCGAGATCGTCCATCTCGTCGATCTGAACATTGCGCAGCGCCCGCGCATTGAGGCGCAGATGGTCGATGAGCTTGTAGCGGGCGATGCCGTAGATCCAGGCGAGGACAGGCGAGGAGCCGTCATAGGTGTGGCGCTTGGTGTGGATCACCAGGAGCGTGTCCTGCACGAGATCCTCCGCATCGTCCGGTCCCGCGCCGCTGCGGCGCAGGCGGTTGCGGAAATAGCTGCGCAGGCGCACGGACACATGCTGCAGAAGCACACGGTGCGCCTCGGCATCGCCGGACTGGCTCGCGCGCATCAGCGTTTCCAGGTCGGGTTCTCGGCTCATGAAATTCCCCCTCATGAGCACGTCTTCGTGGGCCGGGGTTCAGAGGTTACGTGCCGCCCGATCACGAGGATGCGAGGCTGCGGGGGCGGATCGGAGAGACCCCGCCGTCGCAGCGTTTGCGGAGGGGTATCGAGGCGAAATGCAGGGCCTCAAAATCTGTTGAACAGGTCTTTGGCCCGTCCTGTAACCCGGACACCTAGACTTGCGGAATATCCAGCATCATCGCTTCGATACTGGAGAAAAACATGCGTAAGTCGATCCTGCCCTTCGTCGTCCTTGCCTCCGCGCTGGCCTTCGGCACCGCCGCTTTCGCGGACGAGACCGAGACCGCCGTGAACCGCGAGAGCCTGCGTGTCGCCGCCGGCGTCGGCCCCGCCGATCAGGCCCCGCTCGGTTATGGCGCCATCTCCGGCGGTCACCACGGTTTCGCCGGCGCGCAGCACGCCGAGCACACCCTCTCCGACGCCGACCGCGCGCTGTTCAAGCTCGGTGATCGTGGCCTCGGCAGCAACTGATCGGGCCTGAAAAAAAAAGCCGGCCGCGGTGGTTCGCCCATCGCGGCCGGCTTTTCGCGTTCAAGGGGGAGTTCAGCGAGCGGCCTCGCGCGCCACATAGATGCGCCAGCGCCCGTCTTCCTCCTGTGTCAGCCGATAAAGCGGACTGGACGCGAAGGGATCGGCGGTCCAGGCGCCATCCTGCGCCGTGACGACGATGGCGCCGCAGCCGAAGGCCCGGCGCAAGGTCGCCACGTCCTCTGCCGTTCCGGTGCCGGAGAACACCCGGTCGAAGAGCCCCGCCGCCTCCACACGCTCCGATGCGGAGAGGGGCGCGAAGGCAAGCGCCATCTCCCGTCCGCCGAAGCAGGAGCGGCGGCGTGACAGGAGCGCCCATGACAGGTTGATGGGCCATGGCGTCAGCTTCTCCAGCCGTCCCGGATTGCTGGCGATCCGCACTTTCGGGCCAACCTCCCGCCGCACCGCCCGCCACAGGGCCGGGTCGCCGGCGAAGACGCGGCCGTCCGGGCTTGGTTCGCCCGTGATGTTGCGGTGGGCGAGGGTGAAGGTGTCCGGCAGTCCGAGGGCGATGAGGGCGAGTCCGGCGGCGAGAAGGGGGCGCGCGCGCCGAGATCGCATCGTCTGTAGCGCCGCCGAGAGCGCCGCCGAGAGCGCGGCGCCCGTAAAGGCCGCCAGCACCAGGACCGCGGGCAGCACGGCGCGCCAGCCGAGATCGTTGTTCTCCCCCGCCGTGCTCTGCAGGGTGGCGCTCACCACCAGCGCGACAACCGCCAACGCCGCCAGAGGAGGCGTGAGCCGTCGGGTCGGCCTTCCGGCCAGACGCCCGGCAAGCCCCAGCGCCAGACCCGCCCCGCCGGCAAACAGGATGGCCGGAAACTCCACCGGCAGCAGCACCAGCCAGTAGGCGAGGGGATCGAGCACCGCCCGTGCCGCGTCCGTCCAGGCGGGGCCGAGGACGGGCATCGGGGCAACTTGGATGGGCATGCCGCCGCCCCGCGCCGCCGCCGCCTGAATCTGCGCCACCAACAAGGGCACGGTGAGTGCAAGCGCCACCAGCGCCGCGCCCGCGAGCGCCACGACGACGCTCAGGCGGCCTTTGGCCGGAGGCAAGAGCACCACCACCAGCGCCGCCGCCATTCCTGCCAGCGCGAAGGTGACGCCACCCACCCATAGCGAACTGCTGAAGGCCGCCGCCGCCGCCAGCCCGATCAATCCCGCCAGCACTGCCCCGTGCCCGGCATCGGAGCCCGCGCGCAACCGCGCCATCAGTAGCACGGCGATCACGCAGGCAGTGGCCGAGGCGACATGATGCGGGCTCCAGCTTGTCTGATAGAGGAGGCCCGCGAGCCCCGAGGCGGGTTCGAGCGCGAGGTCCACCCGCTCCCCGCCGAACAGTGCCGCCGCCACCGGCCGGAGGGACCCCGCCGACACGGCGAGGAGCGCGAGAAGTGGGGCGGGCGTGCCGGGGCGCAGGTGGAAGGCGAGCCCTGCGACCAGCGCGAGTGCCGCGAAGCCCGTGAACCAGGTGGCCGCCGCATCCGCCGCCCAGCCGTGCGCGCCGGACAGGACCGCGAGTTCCGCCGCGCCGAAGTGCCAGAGATAATAATAGGCCACCGTCCCCGCCGCGCCGTCCGCCCCGAACACCGGATTGGCGGGCGGGATGGACCCGTTCTGCGCGATCTCGTCGATGAGGATGATCTTGGCGTGATCGTAGAGGGGCGAGGCGAGGGCGATGGCGCCGTCCGGCATCACCTTCGGCAGCACGCCCAGCATCGGCACCAGCGCGAGGAGACCGGCGAACACCAGCGCGAAGAGTGGAAAGCGCTCTCCGGCCTGTGCGCGGGGAAGGGCGAGCGCACACAGGCCGACCGCCGCCGCGGATCCGATGATGACGACCGGCGACAGGCCGAACAGGTGCGCCGCGGCGAGGGCGGCCGGCGTCTGCGTCGCCCATCCGAGGGCTGGTGCCAACGCGAGTGCTGCTGTCCGGCCATAACCCACTCCGCGCGCCAGCAGCCAGCCCGGCGCGCCCCACAGAAAGAGCGCGATCGGGAGGCACAGGAGAAGGTTCGCGAGCGGCACCATCACCGGGTGGCGCCGGACGTCACAGGCCGGCGAACCAGTTGAAGCCCTGCTTCTCCCAGAAGCCGAGGGGGTAGGTGTTGGTCACCTCGATGGCGCGGATCCATTTGGGGTTCTTGAACCCGAGCTTCACCGCCGTGCGCAGCCGCATGGGCGCGCCGAACGGGTCGGTGATGGGCTCGCCGGCATAATGCGTGGCGAGGATGGTCTGCGGGTGGAGCGCCGAGGCCATGTCGATGCTTTCCATGTAATCGTCGTTGCCATAGAAGGCGATGTACTTGGCCGAAAGGTCCGCGCCGATGCGGGTCAGGAAATCCCTCAGGTTCGGCCCGGACCATTGGCCGATATAATCCCACCCCTCCACGCAGATGTGGCGGATGATGACTTCCTGCTGCGGCAGGGCATTGATGCGGTCGAGCGTCCACGGCCGCTTATCCTTCACGAGGCCGGAGAGTTCCAGCTGCCAGGTGGAGAGGTCCACCGGCTTCACCTCGTCGATCTCGTAATAGGCGTTGAAACGCGGCGGCTTCACCACGAGGTCGCGGGAATAGGTCGGCGCGAGCCGTTTCGGATCGAACAAGACGGCCTGCACGCCGTCGTTGAAGTCGGAAACAGTCCGCAGGACGCTCTGGACCTCCTCGCGATTGGAGATGTCGCAGCCGGCGAGGAACGATAGCGCGCCGAGGCTCAGCGAGCCGCGCAGCAGTTTGCGGCGATCGATGCGCTCGAGGAGGGCACGGTTCTCGACCATGAGGCTCTGGTCGGGCTTCGCGATGGAGGGCCGGTTCGGCCGGAAGAAGGAGCGGAGGGACATTGGCGTGGCCTCAGGTCAGCGCGAGGGATCGAGCGCGGGCGCGCCATCGGCGGAGACGGTCTCGTGGTCGGCCAGGCGGGGGCCGCCCGTGAACATGGCGAGCAGCGTCTTCGGCACCAGCAGTGCGAGGGCCACATGCACCACCATGAACAGCACGATGGCCGCCATGCCGAGGAAGTGGATCAGGCGAGCCGACTGGAACCCGCCGAACAGCGAGACCAGCCCCGAGAACTGGACCGGCTTCCAGATGGCGAGGCCGGAGGCCACCTGCACCACGATGATGGTGATGACGCCCACATAGAGCAGCTTCTGCACCGCGTTGTAGTGGGTGAGATCCTGGTGCTTCAGCCGGAAGGTCAGAGCGGCGAGCGCCTCGGAAATCACCTCGCGCGGGCGGATGGGGAAGAGCAGGCGCGCGAAGCGGCCGGTGGCGATGCCGTAGGCGAGATAGGCAAGGCCGTTCAGCACCAGCACCCACATGCCGAAGAAGTGCCATTGCAGCCCATGCTGCGCCCACACGCCGAGCACGATGGCCTGCGGGAAGTGCAGGAAGCCGAAGATCACCTCGTCATTATAGATTTTCCAGCCGCTGCCGATCATCACGATCATGGCGATGGCGTTGGTCCAGTGCATGATCCGCAAGGGGAGCGGATGCATGCGCCTTGATGTATATTCTTTCATGTGCATCGCTCGTGTTCTGGAGTTATTTAATTTAATTTCGTGACACGTAATAAATATTGATCTCCCATCGTAAATAACGACGTATATTCTCAAATAAGCGATCTTGGAGACTTCGAATGCGCCCCAGTCGTTCTGTTCTTGCGCTCGCCCTTTTGCTCGGCGCGACCGCCGCCGTCGCGCCGTCTTTCGCGGCCGGTCCGCCGCACGCCAACACCCAGACCGCGCCGGGGGAGGACGACCTGACCCCCGCCGAGCGGATGGCCGAGCGCTTTCCCCAGAAGGTGCGGGTGGGCGATCTCGTGGGCCTGCCGCTGCTCGATTTCGACGACCGCACGCTGGGCTTCGTCACCGAGGTGGCGCGCACGCCGGAGGGCGGCATTGTGCTGGTGGTGCCGGTGGGCGGCTGGTTCGGCCGCGGCGGCCGCCCGGTGCCAGTGCCCCTTGAGACGGTGGCGATCCTCGGCCGGCAGATCGCGCTCCTCGACATCCCGCGCGACGACCTGCCGAAGCTCGCCTCCTGGACGCCGGGGGCGGGCCAGAGCGTGCCGGCGGACGACATCATCCGCATCGCCATCACACGGCGCTGATCCAGAAAGGGCGCGGTCATGGCCGCGCCCTTTGCGTTTCCGCGAGGAGGTTCGCCGCCTCGATGGAGGGGATCTGCCGCCGGTTCAGCGCCAGGTGCCGGCCGAAGGCGAGGGCGCGCCGTTCCAGCCGCGCGCGCAGGCTGATGTCGGCGATGGTCTCGAATTCGGCAATGTGGGCAAGCCCCAGGATGCGGCGGCAGATCTCCATCCCCGCGAAGCCCAGCGCATCCTGCCAGACCGACGCGAGATGCGCCGTAAGCGCCGCGGTCGCGCCGGCCTCGTCCCCCTGCGCGTCGAACAGGTCGGAGCCGCCGAGGATGCCGGTGCGCTCGTGCGCCCAGAGGCGGGAGAATTCCGCCTCGAAGGTCCGCCAGAGGATGCCAGCGTTGGCCAGCAGGAATTCGCTATAGGCCCCCGCCGCCCGCGCATCGGCGCGGTGGCCCGCCTGAGCGAAGGCCGCCATCCAGAGGTTGGCGAGGCATATGCCCACATCGAAGCCCATGGGGCCGTAGAGGGCGAACTCGGCGTCGATCACCCGCGTGTCGGTGGGCGTCGCCATCACCGATCCCGTGTGCAGGTCGCCGTGCAGCAGAGTCTCGGCGCAGGTCGCAAAGCGCGCCTTCATCTCCACCGCTGCGAGCTTCAGCGGTTGGTCTGCGCGGAAGGCGGTGGCGATATCTTCCAGCCCCGGCGTGTGCCGATTGAGGGGGGCCGCCTTGAACGGGTCGGAAAAGACCAGCTCCTCCGTGATGCCAGCGAGTTCCGCATTGCCCGCGAACAAGGCGAGGTCGGCCTTGCGTGCCACTGTGGGCATGGACCAGTCCGAGCCCCGGAACAGCGTGCGGGCAAGGTAGAGCCC
>JAYSCE010000066.1:0-12607 GCA_041915035.1 Xanthobacter sp. | reverse complement strand
ATGGATCGCCCCGGCAAAGCCGTTCTCGCGCAAGTTTCTCAGCACGATCTGGCCCGCCGACTGAGGCTTGGCGGACATCCCGATGATGGCGACCGACTTCGCGTCGAGCAGGCGGTCCAGGCCGTGGGTTCGCTTCGCCTCGGTCGCCAGCTTGATCGGCATTCCCATGTGTTCCTCCGCCGTCGGAAACCCCGCCACAGGTGGGAGAGTCCGGCTGCCAATTGATTGTTTTTGCAGCTCTCAGAGGTGGGGTATCAGCCGGCGCGGCCAGCGGAAAGCGCGCATTGACTGCCCGCCGCGTTCCAAAATTGAGACGATGGCCCGGGAGAAAACCGGCCGCCCGGCCGGTCTCGCTGTCGCGCATGCGCTATCGCTCGCGACGCTCCATGTCGATGCAGACGGAAATGCGGTGGGGTCGGATTTGCTCCGCGCAGGACGCCCCTGGCCGACCCCGAGCGGCCTGCATCGGGATCGGCGTAGGTAGATGAACAGGTGGCACGAGATGGGCCAGGACGACCCCGGCCCCTCAGACCGCTTCGAGGGCGAGGGCGATGCCCTGTCCGCCGCCGATGCACAGGGTGACCATGCCGCGCTTCAGTCCGTCGCGCCGCATGGCGTGGAGCAGGCGGGTCACGAGGTTGGCTCCGGTGGCGCCGATGGGGTGGCCGTGCGCCACCGCGCCGCCCTCCACGTTCACGATGTCCTCCGGCAAGCCAAGTTCGCGCGCGACGGCAATGGGCACGGCGGCAAACGCCTCGTTGATCTCGATGCGCTCGATGTCGCCGAGGGACCAGCCGGCCCGTGCCAGCGCCTTGCGCACGGCAGGCACCGGGCCGAGGCCGAACAGGCCCGGCTCGACCCCGGCGATGCCGAAGCCGGCGAGCCGGCCGAGGGGCGCGATGCCCTTCGCCTCGGCGAACGAACGCTCGGCCACGATCATGGCGGCGGCCGCGCTATTGAGCCCCGGCGCGTTGCCGGCCGTGATGGTGCCTTCGGGACGGAAGGCCGGGCGCAGCTTTGCCAGCGTCTCCACCGTGGTGTCGGGGCGGGGCGCCTCATCCGTGGCGAAGGATTCGACGCCCTTGCGGCCCTTGACCTGCACCGGGATGATCTCCTCCACGAAATGACCGTCCGCTTGTGCGGCGGCGAAGCGCTGCTGGGAGCGGGCGGCGAAGGCGTCCTGCTCGGCGCGGGTGATCTGGAGCTTTTCGACGAGATCTTCCGTGTGCCAGCCGGAGTGCTTGCCGGAGAAGGCGTCGTCGAGCCCATCCGTGAGCATGCTGTCGAGGATCTGCGCCGGGCCCATGCGGTAGCCCCAGCGGCCACCGTCCATGAGATAGGGCGCGCGGTCCATGTTCTCCATGCCGCCCGCGACGGCGACATCATGCACGCCCGCCGCGATCTCCAGAGCCGCCGTGACCACAGCCTGCGCACCGGACCCGCAGACGCGGTTGACGGTCATGGCGGGCACCTCCACCGGCAGGCCGCCATGGATCGCCGCCTGCCGCGCGGGGTTCATACGGTTCCCGGCCTGGATGACGTTGCCCATCACCACGCTGCCGATGGATGCGGGATCGAGCCCGGAACGGCGCAGTGTCTCGCGCACGGCGATGGCGCCGAGTTCGGTGGCCGGAGTGCCCTTCAGTGAGCCGTTATAGGCGCCGATTGCGGTGCGCACGGGATAAGCGATGACGATTTCTTTGGTCATGACGACCTCCTTGAAGCGATGAATCAGGCGACCGGCAGCGCTGGGCGTTCGGTGTCGCCCGCCGTGCGTGACACGGCCGGGGCGGCGGCAGCGGTGGCGTCATCCGCGCTCGCCGCGTCGAGGCGGGCGATCTGATCGTGTGAGAGGGCGAGCGCAGCGGCGCCGAGATTGCTGGTCAGCTGCGCGAGGGAGCGCGGGCCGATGAGCGGGATGGCGCTGGCGCGGCCTGCCCAGGCGATGGCCACCTGATCGGGGCTCGCACCCAGCTCCGCCGCTACCGTCAGCACGGCATCGAGAGTGGCGCTGCGCCGGGGGGAATTCTCGGCCTGGAACACGCGCCCACCCAAGGCCTCGGCGCGTCCCTTTTCACCCCCGCGATACTTGCCCGTGAGCATGCCGCCGCCGAGGGGCGACCAGGTGACGGCGCCGAGGCCCAGCGCCGCGCAAGCCGGCAGGAGATCGCTCTCCGGCTCCCGGCGCACGAGGCTGTATTCGAACTGCGCGGCAGCGATGGGTACCGCGCGGGTCACTTCCGACAGTGTGACGGCGCGGGCGAGGCGCCAGGCGGGGAAGTTGGACAGGCCCGCATAGAGGATCTTGCCGGCGCGGGCGAGATCATCGAGGCCGCGCACGATCTCCTCGGCCGGCGTCACGTCGTCGGGATGGTGCACCCAGTAGAGATCGATGCGGTCTGTCTTCAGCCGCCGCAGGCTTGCCTCCAGCGAGGCCACCATGGCTTTTCGGCTGTTGCCGGTGACGAGGCGGTTGGGCGCGGCACCGTTGGTGAATTTTGTGGCGAGCAGGAAATCCTCGCGCCGGCCGTGCAGCAGGGGCGCCAGGAATTCCTCGGACTGGCCGAACTGGTAGACGTCGGCGGTGTCGATGACATTGCCGCCGGCCTCGGCATAGGCGTTGAAGATGGCGGCGCTCTCACCTGCATCCGCGCCATGGCCCCAGCGCCCGCCGAAATTGGCGGTGCCGAGGGCGAGTTCGGAAACCCTGAGGCCGGTGCGGCCGAGCAGTCGATACTTCATTGGGGGGCACTCCTTTGGGGGCGGGAGGAAAGGTCCGGCGCCCCGGTGATTTCTCGATAGGTCTATTGTGGGTATATACCCGTATAAGGCGCATATGGGTCTGACCATCCTTCGCCCTCAGAGGGCGGCGAGGAGGTCCCGCAGCTGTTCGAGCCGGTCCTTGCCCATCCGTTCCTCCATCGCCTTCTGGCTCCGGTTCCAGGCCACGACGGCGGCCTTGATGAGTTCGACGCCTTGCTCGGTGAGGGCGATGCGGGACTCGCGCTGGTCGTCCTTGCCGCGCCGCATCTCGAGCAGTCCGTGCTTCGACAGGACGCGCACGTTGCGGCCGACCGTAGAGCGGTCGAGCCCGAGTATCCGGCCGAGTTCGGTGATGCTGACCTCGCCCTTGTCCCACACTCTGCGCAGCAGCGAATACTGCGCCGCGTTGATCCCGAGCGGCGCGAAGCCTTCGTCGTAGATGGCGCTGATCCGGCGCGTCGCCCGGCGCAGGTGGGCAGAGTGGCAGGGTGTATCCATAGCTACGTGTATATACCCGCTTCGGCCTGCCTGCCAACCCCTAGCGGCGCACCGCCGGCAACTTGTCCGGAATCGCCTCGTCTTCGTCCTGCGGCGTTGGCGATGGCCGCCCTAGGGTCGGGCGACCCCCTTCACACGGAACCAGCGCATGACCACCATCACCGTCAACGGCACGGCCCACCGGGTCGACGCCGAGCCGGACACCCCGCTCCTGTGGGTGCTGCGCGACACGCTCGGCCTCACCGGCACGAAGTATGGCTGCGGCATCGCCCAGTGCGGCGCGTGCACGGTGCTGATGGACGGGCAGGCCGTGCGCTCCTGCCAGATGCCGCTGGAGAGCATCGGCACCGCCGACATCCGCACCATTGAGGCCATTGGCGAGGACGCCGTGGGCCACAAAGTGGTCGAGGCGTGGGTGGCGCAGCAGGTGCCGCAATGCGGCTATTGCCAGTCGGGGCAGGTCATGGCCGCCACCGCCCTTCTCAAGCAGACGCCGAAGCCAACCGAGGCCGACATCCGCGACGCCATGACCAACCTCTGCCGGTGCGGCACCTACAACCGCATTGCGGCGGCGATCCACCAAGCGGCGGGGTGAGGGCCATGGAACAGCTTCTGAAATTCCGATCCGCCGACGCCCTGCCACTGATGCCCTCAGAGGGCATCGCCAACCTCTCGCGTCGCGGCCTGCTTGGCCTCGGCAGCGCCGCGCTGGTGCTCGGCGCGCTGATGCCGGCGCTGCCGGCCCGCGCCCAGGGGCCGGCCGCCATCAAGCCCGGCACCCGCGTGCCCGCATTTCTCGTCATCGGCCGGGACAACAGCTTCAAGATCCTGAGCCCCTTCGTCGAGGGCGGGCAGGGCATCAGCACCGGCATCGCCCAGACCATCGGCGAGGAGCTGGACGTGGACCCCGCCCGCTTCACGGTGGAGTGCGCCCCGCCCGGCCCGGACTACGCGGTGATCGACGGGCTGCGCATGACCGGCGGCAGCTTCTCCACCCGATCCAGCTACACCGTGATGCGCCGGCTCGGCGCGAGCGCGCGGGAGATGCTGATCCGCGTCGCCGCGACCCGTATCGGCGTGAAGGCGGAGAGCCTCACCACCCGCAACGGCGAGGTGATCCACGCCGCCACCGGCCGGCGCATTTCCTATGGCGCGCTGGCCGAGGAGGCGCTGGCGCTTGAGCCGCCAGCCGAGGTGACGCTGCGCGATCCGGCCACCTTCCGCTGGCTGGGCAAGGGCGTTCCGCGCATCGATGTGCGGGCGAAGTCCACCGGCAAGGCGGTCTATGCCATCGACCAGAAGCTCGACGGCATGATCTACGCCGCCGTGCAGCACGCCCCGCACCTCGGCACAGAGCCCACCGCCATCGCCAACGAGGCTGCGCTGAAGGCGATGCCCGGCGTGAACGGCGTGCATCGCCTGCCCGGCGCCGTCGCCGTCACGGCCGCCAGCTGGTATCGCGCGCGGAAGGCGGTGGAGGCGGCCGAGGTCACATGGTCCGCGCCGCCGGCGACGGGGTTCGATGCGGTCGCGGCGGATTTCTCCTCCGCCGGCTTCCTCGATGCCCTGAAGGCGAGCAAGGCGCCCGCCGTCCCGGCCGAGCAGGACGGCAAGGCCGAGGCGGTTTTCGCCAACGCCGCCAAGGTGTCGGGCCTGCCGCCGGAAAAGGTGATCCTGCATTCGCCCATCCTCGGCGGCTTCTTCGGCCGGCATTTCCTCTACGGGCCGGGCAATCCCTTCCCGCAGGCCATCCAGCTGGCGAAGGATACGGGACGGCCGGTGAAGGTGCTGTGGTCTCGGGAGGAGGAATTCAAGCGCGACGCCCTGCGCCCGCTCAGCTTCAGCCGCTTCCGCGCGGCCATCGGGGCGGACGGCAGGCCGCAGGCCATCGAGGTGCGCACGGTGGGGGAGGGGCCGCTGGGCCGCTATTTCGGCTTCGGCGCCAATGGCGGGGTGGACCCCTCCGCGGTGGAGGGCATCATCGAGAAGCCCTACGCCATCCCCAACCGCCGGATGGACTACGCCAAGGTGCCCCATCCCGTCACCATCGCCTTCTGGCGGTCGGTGGGGCACTCCATGAACGACTTCTTCTATGAAGGCTTCTTCGACGAGATGGCCGCGGCCGGCGGGCAGGACCCCTTCGAGCTGCGCCGCGCGCTGCTGAAGGAGAAGCCCCGCCACCTGAAGCTGCTGGAGACGGTCGCAGCCATGTCCGGCGGCTGGAAGCGGGGGCCGTTCGAGGCACCGGGCGGCCGGCGGGCGCGAGGTGTCGCCATGGCGTCGCCGTTCGGCTCGGAGACCGCGACCATCGCCGAGGTTTCGCTGGAGGGGAGCGAGGTGAAGGTCCACGAACTGTGGATCGCCTTCGATCCCGGCAGCGTGGTCAATCCGGCCATCGTGAAGGCGCAGGTGGAATCAGCTGCCGCGCTGGGCCTCTCCGCCACGCTGTTCGAGGAGCTGATCTACGCGGACGGCGTCCGGCAATCGCACAATTTCGACGACTACCCCATCCTGTCGCGCGCCAACATGCCGAAGGTGAATGTGGAGATCATCGAGAGCGGCGCGCCCATGGGCGGCGTCGGCGAGCCGGGCCTGCCCGGCGTGCCGCCGGCGGTGGTGAATGCCGTTGCGGCGCTCACCGGCCGCCGCATCCGCACGCTGCCGCTGGCGAAGACGAAGCTCGGGGCCTGAGACCGGGCCTCGCGCCGGCGCAGACGGACAAAGACGCGGCGATTCCGGTCATCCGGCCGGTTTGCCGCGCCGCGCGCGACCGGGCCGCTTGCATTCGCCGCCCCATGTCCCAGATTGCCCGTTGCGGCGAAACGGGACATGGGAGCGGAGCATGCGGCACATCGGCTTCATTGTCGAGGATGGGTTCCAGGTCATGGGGCTCGCCGCGGTGTCGGCCTTCGAGTTCGCCAACGCCGTGCTGGAGCAGCCGGGCTATTCCCTTACGCTGATGTCGCAGAAGGGCGCCTGCGTCTCCTCTTCGCTCGGCGTCTCGGTCACCACGCAGCCGCTCGGCGCATTTCCAGACACGCTGGTGGTGCTGGGCGAACTGGTGCCCACGCCGACACCTGATCCCCTCCGGAGCTACATCTCGGAAGCGGGCGCGCAGTCGCGCCGCGTGGCGGGCATCTGCACCGGGGCCTTCCGCCTGGCCGACGCCGGCCTTCTCGACGGCAAGGCAGCGACGACCCACTGGGCGCATGCGCGGGACCTGCAGGCGCGCTACCCCTCCATCAAGGTGGACGACGACCGCATCTTCATTCGCGACGGCAATGTCTGGACCTCCGCCGGCATGAGCGCGGGCATCGATCTCGCCCTCGCATTGATTGAGGACGACCACGACGCCGCGCTCGCCCGGTCCATCGCCCGCAAGCTGGTGGTCTATCATCGCCGGCCGGGCGGACAATCGCAGTTCTCCGCGCTTCTGGAGCTGGAGCCGCGCTCCGATCGGGTCCGCCGCGCGCTCACCTACGCCAAGGAGAACCTGCGCAACGCCCTCACCGTCGAAGAGCTGGCCGAGGCCGCGAGCCTGAGCCCCCGCCAGTTCAGCCGGGTGTTCCGCGAGGAGACGGGCGAATCCCCCGCCAAGGCGGTGGAGCGGCTGCGACTTGAGGCAGCGAAGGCCATGCTGGAGGAAGGGCGCCACGCCATGGACGTGGTGGCCCGCGACACCGGCTTCGACGACCGCGACCGCATGCGCCGCGCCTTCCTGCGCCACTTCGGCCATCCGCCCCAGAGCCTGCGCCGCAGCCTGCGCTACATCGAGGGCGAGAAGGAGGAAACGGCGCGTGGCACGAATTGACGTTTACACGTCATTTGAGACATGACCGGCCGCGCCTAGGGTCCAGCCATCGCACGATGCGTCTGGAGGCCATGATGGCCAGTTCCTTTGAAAACACCTCGGCAGCTCCGGCCGCCTTCGCGCCGGCCACGGCGCCAGCGGCTCCCGTCGCCAACAGTTCATCCCTCATGCCCGCGGTCTTCCTCGCTCTGGGGACCGCTGCCATCGGCACCGAGGGCTTCATGATCGCGCCGCTCCTGCCGACCATCGCGGCGGATCTCGGCATGAGCCTGTCGGCCACCGCGACCCTCGTCGTGGTCTTTACCTTGATGATGGCGGTGTCCTCGCCCATCACCACGGTGGCGACGGCGGGCCTCGGGCGGCGCAGCGCGCTGCTGCTCGCCATGGGCCTGTTCACGGCAGCAAACCTCGCGGCGGCCTTCTCCTCGTCCTTCACGACGCTGCTTCTGGCGCGGATGGCCATGGCCATCGCCTCGGGCCTCTATGTGCCCGGAGCCAACGCGCTGGCCGGCGTGATCGTGGCGCCGGAGAAGCGGGGGCGGGCGCTCGCCATCGTCAGCGGCGGCATGACCCTTGCCATCGCTCTGGGGCTCCCGCTCGGCGCGATGGTGGGGCACGCCTTCGGCTGGCGGGCGACATTCCTCGGTGTGGCCATCATGGGACTCGTCGCCATCATCGGCATTGTCGTCGGCGTCCGGCGCGATGCGGGCGCGAACGTCGCGGTGGCGAGCCTGTCGGAGCGGCTGGGCGTGGTGCGCCAGCCGGCGGTGCTGGGTCTGCTCGGGGTGACCCTGTTCTGGTCGGTTGGCGCCTTCGTCGCCTATCCCTACATCGCGCCCTATCTCACCGAGGTGCTGGGCTTTGGGCCCGCCGGCATCAGTGCCAGCGTATCGGTCTGGGGGCTCGCGGCAGCGGTGGGCGTCACCGTCGGCGGCAACCTGAACGACCGGCTCGGGTCGAACCGGGTCGTGACAGGTTCGCTCGCGGTGCTCGCCCTGTCCTTCCTGACGCTGGCGCTGGCGACGCGGCTGTCGCCTGCGCTCGCCCTCGTGCCGGTGCTCGCCGGCGTGGTGGGATGGGGTTTCAGCGTGTGGTCCTTCTATCCCGCGCAACTGGCGCGGCTCATCGGGGCAGGGCCGGCGGAACAGGCGCCGGTGGCCCTCGCGCTCAACACCTCCACCATGTATCTCGGCTTCTCACTCGGCTCCGCATTCGGTGCTGGCCTCGTCTCCGGCGGGCTCATCTGGGCCATTGGCGCTGCCGCGGCCACATCCGAGATCATCGCCCTCGTGCTCGATCGGCGTCGCGCGAGCTGATCGGACAGATGCATGTCCTGAATTGCCGCTTCTTTGACATTCAAGATTGGCCCGCTAAGACGGCTTCGACGACCGCGACCGGGTGCGTCGCGCCTTCCTGCGCCATTTCGGCCATCCGCCCCAGAGCCTGCGCCGAAGCCTGGCCTACATCTAGAGCGAGAAGAACGAGATGGCGCCTGGCCCGAATTGACGCTTACACGTCATTGGAGACATGACGGACTGCGCCTAGGCTTCCGGCCCTTCTACGATGGGTTGGAGGGCAGCCGCGGATAGCAAAATCCACCCGCTATATCGATCTTAGCCACCCATCATCAAAATCAACATTTCCATTGAAGGAGGATTTTTTCAAATCAAAAAAATACAGTCTCTTCCTTACATTCTCTCCAACGAAAAATTCATTTATAATATTTTTGACGGAACGTATTTCATTCTCGTTGAGAATTGCCATGTACTCGTGATCGGTGTTTCCAACTAAGCGCCTATCAGAAAATCCAAATTCGTATATACTAATGCTAAAAAACCAATCATTTTCAAATTTTAGGTAAAAAGCTCCATATAACCTTCTCTTTTTTCTCAATTTTATCCAAAATACCTCCAATCCAATTTCGTTCAATATTTCGTTTCCGTTGCTGGCGGTCCCGTCATAGGCAATATCTCCGTCTACTAAATTTATCGCCTGAAATGGTTCCATCATATATATTCCATATTATTCTAAATTAATCTGGCATCTTCTTCTGACGTTTAAACTTAACCCTGTGTTTTTTATGCCTAGTTCTGTCGGATTTGGTGCGTCATTCGTTCAGTGAAGTTCCGGCGCACATTCTCTGCCGCGCGATGATCTTCCCCCCGCATTTCGGTGTCAATATTGCCGCTCGCACCGCGTTCGGCCTTGTCGCTGGCGGTCTCACCTGGGCAATCGGCGCCGTCGCTTCCGCGTCCGAGATCATTGCCCTCGTACTCGACCGGCGTCGCGCGCTTATGGCTAGATTTGCCGCTTCTTTGACATTTAAGACATGTCGCCTCGCGCCTAATCTCATCCCATCACACACGAGCGACCGGGGATCGGCCATGAACACGGAACAGAACAAGGGCATCGCGCTGGTCACCGGCGCCTCGGGCGGCATCGGCGCTATCTATGCGGAGCGGCTGGCGCGGCGGGGCTACGACCTCATCCTTGTCGCCCGCAACGCGGTGCGGCTGGATGAGGTGGCGGCCCGCATCACGGCCGCCACCGGACGGGCGGTGAAGACGGTGCCCGCCGATCTGAGCGATGCGGCCGACCTCCGCCGCATCGAGGCGCTGCTGCGCGACGACGCCGGCATTTCCCTGCTCGTCAACAATGCCGGCTTCGGCGCCGCGACGCCGCTGCTTGACAGTGATGTCACCCGCATGGAGGAGATGATCGCCCTCAACGTCACGGCCCTGACCCGCCTGACCTACGCGGCGGCGCCGGGCTTCGTGGCGCGGGGCGGTGGCACCATCATCAACATCTCCTCCATCGTGGCGCTGGCGCCGGAAGTGCTCAACGGGGTCTATGGGGCGAGCAAGGCCTATGTGCTGGCGCTCACCCAGTCGCTCCAGCACGAACTCGGCGCGCGTGGCCTGCGCGTACAGGCGGTGCTCCCCGGCGCCACGGCCACCGAGTTCTGGAACATCCCCGGCGTGGGTGGCCACGGGAACCTGCCCAAGGAAATCGTGATGTCCGCAGAGGAGATGGTGGACGCCGCGCTCGCCGGCCTGGATGCCAGCGAGGTCGTCACGATCCCGGCCCTGCAGGACGGCGGTGAATGGCTCGCCTATGACGCTGCCCGCCGGGCCATGGCGCAGCACCTGGGCGGCTCCACCCCGGCGCCGCGCTATCGCGCCGCCTGAACGCCTGAAGTGCCAACCCGCATGCGGAGAGCGTGGGAAGCATCCCGAGCTTGAGCCGGAACATGGCGAGCAGACCATCGCTTTGCGAGGGCTGGCCAGCCCTCACCTGTAGGCGGTCACCTGCTGCCGCTGCCGGCCAAGCCCAGCGATTTCCAGTTCCACAACGTCGCCCGGGCGCAGCCATACCGGCCCGGGTTTCATCCCCATGCCGACGCCCGGCGGCGTGCCGGTGGCGATGATGTCGCCGGGCAGGAGCGTCATGTATCGGCTGCAATAAGCGACGATCTCCCGGACGCCGAAGATCATCGTGCGGGTGTTGCCGGACTGCATGCGCTGGCCGTTCACAGTGAGCCGCATGTCGAGGTCCTGCGGATCGGGCACTTCGTCTTTGGTAACGAGGAACGGCCCGACGGGGCCGAACGTGTCGCAGCCCTTGCCCTTGTCCCATTGCGACGACTGCATCTGGAAGGCGCGCTCCGACACGTCATTCACCACGCAATAGCCGGCGACGTGATCGAGCGCCTGCGCATCGTCCACGTAACGGGCGGCGGTGCCGATGACCACGCCGAGTTCCACCTCCCAGTCGAGCTTCGTCGCGTGCGGCGGCGCGATGATGGGATCGTCAGGGCCGGACAGCGCGGACGGCGCCTTGAGGAAGATGATGGGCTCGCTCGGCACCGC
This sequence comes from Xanthobacter sp., assembly GCA_041915035.1. Taxonomy (GTDB): domain Bacteria; phylum Pseudomonadota; class Alphaproteobacteria; order Rhizobiales; family Xanthobacteraceae; genus Xanthobacter. The sequence goes on along the minus strand of JAYSCE010000066.1, from coordinate 1,666 downwards.
CATGCCCGCTTCCGCTGCGTGATCGGAATAGTTCAGGCCGATACAGATGAACTTGCTCATGCCGGTGAAGGGCACGCCGAGCCGCGGCTGGCCCTCCACCACCGACAGGGTGGCCGGATCGATCGCAGCAAGGGAGGCGAGCCCCTCGGGGGACAGTTCGCGCGGGCCGATATCCGGACAGAGGCCGGAGAGATCGCGCAGCCGGCCATCGCGGTCGACAAGCGCCGGCATCTCCGCGCCGGGCACGCCATAGCGACAGAGCTTCATGAGACATCCTCGGATTGGGAAGGGCTGAGAACGGACGATCAGGGCACGGTGGCGCCGGCATCGACTGTCCAGGCGGCGCCGTTGACGTGGGCGGCTGTCGGCGAGAGGAGGAAGGCGACCACCGCCGCCACATCCTCCGGCGCGCCATAGGCGGCGGTCCCCGCCCGGCGAATGCCGCCGGCAGCGGCCGCCTTCTCGTCCAGCGCATGGATCATCCGCGTCTCCACCGGGCCCGGCAGAACGGCGTTGACCCTGATGGCCGTGCCCGCGACATCCAGCGCTGCGACGCGGGTGAGGCCGAGCACCGCGTGCTTGCTGGCCACGTAACCGGCGAGCCCCGGCCGGCCGCGGATGGCGGAGGTGGAGGCGGTAGTGACGACAGCCCCCCTTCCTCTCTGCCGCATCCGCGCCAGGACGTGCTTGAGCCCGAGGAAGACGCCACGCACATTCACCGCCATCACGGCGTCGAAGGCGTCGTCCGGATAGTCGAAGATGGGCGCGACCGCACCCTCGATTCCGGCATTGTTCGCGAAGAGGGCGATGGGGCCGAGTTGCCCTTCGGTCTCGGCCACGAAGTCCGCAACCTCTGCGGGGGAGGAAACGTCGGCAGCGAGAAAGAGGGCGGCGGTTCCAGCCTTCTCGACCAGCCGCGCCGTCTCGGCCCCGAGCGCCACGTCCCGATCGATCACCGCCACGTCGTGACCGGCGGCGGCTAGCTTCAGGGCGATGGCGCGCCCGATGCCGCCGCCGCCGCCCGTGACCAGCGCGACGCTCACGACTTGACCAGCGAACAGCCGCCTTCCGACAGCGGACGCCACACCTGCTCCGGCGGAATGGACTTCACCACCGTGTAATAGTCCCACGGATACTTGGATTCGGCCGGCGTCTTCACCTGGAACAGGAACATGGGGTGGATCTTGCGGCCGTCGACGCGGATCGATCCCTTGCCGAACAGAGGATCATCGGTGGGCAGCGCCTTCATCTTGTCCACCACCGCCACGCCGTCGGTGGCCCCCCCCACGGCAGACACGGCCTTGAGATAGTGCAGGGTCGAGGCATAGGCCCCGGCGTGCAGGGCGCTCGGATAACGCCCGTCGTTGCGCGGCGCGAAGCGCTTGGTCCAGGCGCGGGTGCCCTCGTTCAGGTCCCAGTAGAAGGATTCCGTGAACTGGAGTCCCTGCGCCACCTTGAGCCCCAGTGAATGCACGTCGGTGACATAGAGCACGGTGGCCACCAGCCGCTGCCCGCTCTGCGGGATGCCGAACTCCACTGCCTGCTTGATGGAATTGATGGTGTCGCCGCCGGCATTGATGAGGCCGACCACCTGAGCGCCGGACGCCTGCGCCTGCAGAAGGAAGGAGGAGAAGTCCTGCGTGTTGAGCGGGGCACGGTCGCCGCC
>JAYSCE010000065.1:0-12729 GCA_041915035.1 Xanthobacter sp. | reverse complement strand
ACAAAAGCCGTCGGAGGTCGATCCCGGGAAACCTACAACGTAGGTGGGCGCCATATGTCCAAGCCCGGAGGCGAGGTCAGGGACAGCTCCCTTAAGGATCGATAAGGCCCCGGGGAAATGTCTCCTAACGAGCCCCGCAGCCCCGCACCGCCAATGTAGGGACGAAAGGTGCGGTGCGCCAGCCCCTTCGGGCTGAGGCTTCAGCCCATCCCCACCGTTCCGCGTTCCTTGGGGGCGAGTTCCGCAACGAGGCGCTCGATGCGCTCGGCCACGGCGTCGATGGTGCGGGCCACTTCCTCCTCGCTGGCCTCGATCCGGGCCATGGCGGAGGCACGGGCGTCGCGCTGGCTCTCGATATCGCTTTCCAGAGCCCGGATGCGGCCGCGCGCCGAAGCCAGTTCGTCCGCGATGGTGATGGCAGCCATGACGACGAGGCGCTGGTCGCCGATCTCGCCGAACGCGCCGCGCAATTGCGTGATGCGATCGTCGATGTCCCGGGCGAGGCGGATGAGGTGCTCCTCCTGCCCCTCGTCACAGGCCATCCTATATTGCCGGCCCGCGATGGTGACGGAGACGTGCGGCATCGCCTCAGCCGCCGTGGGTCGCGAGCACGTCGCGAATGGTGCTCATGGCGACGTCGAGGCGGCGGATGATCTCGCGGCCCGCCTCTTCCACTTCGCCGGCCTCCGCCTGGGCCACGTCCAGCTCGGCAGCGAGGCGGGCGCGGTCGTTGCCGAGGGCGTGAAGCTGGGCCAGCAGCGCCTCCTGGTGGCGATCGGCATCGCGCCGGCGATCGATGGCATCGGTCAGCGCGTCGAGCGCGGCATGGAGGCGCCGCGTCGCGCCCTCGATGGGGGCGTCCTGCAGCGGCGGGCGTTGCTTCAGCGCGTACATGGGCAGACTTTAGCCGAGTCGGACGGGCGGCGGAACGCCACTCTCTCCAGTCTGTCAACATGAATGCGGCGCTATGAGGAGGCAACCCGCAACCGAGGCGCGAGCGCGATGTTGCGGTGCACCGTGTTCAAAGCGCGATCTTGCGTCGCCGCGACGATGCAGCGCGGCCGGCGGTGTCATGCCCGCCTTGACGCGGCGGGATGAGGCAGGTTTGACAGCGCGGTGAGCCTTGGTACAAGGCGGCTCAAATGCCGGACGCTGCGTCCGGGCGGGCCGTGCCAGCTTCGCCGACGGACCCAATCGCCGGGCCCGTGAACCCCTGAGTGCCTCTAGCCGGCCGGCTGCCGAGAGCGCCGGCACCGGAGATACGGGAATATGTCCAGCCGCACGAGCGACAGCATCACGAGTCATGACCGCTTGGCCAATGCCATCCGGTTTCTCGCGATCGATGCCGTCGAGGCCGCCAACAGCGGCCATCCGGGCCTGCCCATGGGCGCGGCGGACATCGCCACCGTGCTGTTCACGAAGGTGCTGAAGTACGATCCCTCGCGTCCGTTCTGGCCGGATCGCGACCGCTTCGTGCTCTCCGCCGGCCACGGCTCCATGCTGCTTTACTCGGTGCTGCACCTCGCCGGCTACGAGAAGGTGACCATCGACGAGATCAAGCGCTTCCGGCAGCTCGGCTCGCTGACGCCCGGCCACCCCGAGAATTTCGTCACCGAGGGCATCGAGACCACCACCGGCCCGCTGGGGCAGGGCATCGCCACGGCCGTGGGCATGGCCATGGCCGAGCGCCTGCTCGCCGCCCGCTTCGGTTCGGACGTGGTGGACCATCACACTTACGTCCTCGCCTCCGACGGCGACCTGATGGAGGGCATCAGCCAGGAGGCGGCGGATCTCGCCGGCCACCTGAAGCTCTCCAAGCTGATCGTCATGTGGGACGACAACAAGATTTCCATCGACGGCCCCACCTCCATTTCCGGCTCCACCAACCAGCTTGCGCGCTTCGCAGCGTCCGGCTGGGCCACGGCGGCGGTGGACGGGCATGATCCCGAAGCGATCCTTGCCGCGCTTGAGGCCGCCAAGACCTCCGACCGGCCGACCCTCATCGCCTGCCGCACCACCATCGGCTTCGGCTCGCCCAAGAAGGCGGGCTCGGAGAAAGTTCATGGCTCGCCGCTCGGCGCCGAGGAGATCGTCGCCACCCGCGCCGCCCTCGGCTGGGAAGCGCCGGCCTTCGTGGTGCCCGAGGATGCGCTCGCCGGCTGGCGTGCCGCCGGTGCTGCCGGCCGTGCCGCGCGCGAGGCATGGGAAGCCCGCTTCGCCGCTCGTTCGGCCGAGGAGCGCGCCGATTTTGATCGCCGGATCGCCGGCACGCTGCCCGCGGCGCTGGAAGGCGCCATCGTCGCCGTCAAGGAGAAGGCGGTGAAGGACGGCGGCGCCATCGCCACCCGCAAATCGTCGGAGCTGGTGCTGGACTTCATCACCCCTGCGGTGCCCGAGATGGTGGGCGGCTCTGCCGACCTCACCGGCTCGAACAACACCAAGGCCAAGGGCGCGAAGTCCGTGACGCCGGACGACTTCTCCGGCTCCTTCATCCATTACGGCGTGCGCGAGCACGGCATGGCCGCCGCCATGAACGGCATGGCTCTGCACAAGGGGCTCATCCCCTTCTCCGGCGGCTTCATGGTGTTCTCGGACTATTGCCGCCCCGCCATCCGCCTCGCGGCGCTGATGGGGGAGCGGGTGATCCATGTGCTCACCCACGATTCCATCGGCCTCGGCGAGGACGGGCCCACCCACCAGCCGGTGGAACACCTCGCGGCGCTCCGCGCCATTCCCAACCTCCTCGTGATGCGCCCCTGCGACACGGTGGAGACGGCGGAATGCTGGCAGATTGCGCTACAGTCCTCCGACAGGCCCTCGGCGCTCATCCTCTCGCGCCAGAACCTGCCGCTCCTGCGCACCGACGCCACGGCCGAAAACCGGTCGGCGGGGGGTGCCTACGAAATCCTCGCTGCGTCCGGGCCGGCGCAGGCGAGCCTGTTCGCCACCGGCTCGGAAGTGTCTTTGGCGGTTGAAGCCGCCAAGCTGTTGGAGGCGCAGGGTGTTCCCACCCGCGTCGTCTCCATCCCCTCGTTCGAACTGTTCCTCGAAAGGCCCGCCGCAGAGCGGGCAAAGGTGATCGGGGACGCTCCGGCCAAGGTCGCGGTTGAAGCCGCGATTCGCATGGGGTGGGACGCCATCGTCGGTTCGGATGCCGCCTTCGTGGGAATGACATCGTTCGGCGCCAGCGCGCCCGCAAAGGAGCTTTACGCCCATTTCGGCATTACTGCCCAGCAGGTCGCGGCGCGCGCGCTCGACCAGCTCCGGCAGGCCTGAGGTTCGGCGCACGGCGGGCGCGAGAGGACCGTGCCGCGGGTGAACCGCGAGCGCGCATCGCAATTCAGGGAGGCCGGGCTTCAAGCCGGCTCAGGAGGACCCAACATGAGCGTCAAGGTGGCCATCAACGGTTTCGGTCGCATCGGTCGCAATGTGCTGCGCGCCATCATCGAATCGGGCCGCACCGACATCGAGGTGGTGGCGATCAACGACCTCGGCCCGGTGGAGACGAACGCCCACCTCTTCCGCTTCGACAGCGTGCATGGCCGCTTCCCCGGCGAGGTCAAGGTCGCCGGAGATACCATCGACGTGGGCCGCGGCCCCATCAAGGTCACCGCAGTGCGCAACCCCGCCGAGCTGCCCCACAAGGAGCTGGGCGTCGACATCGCGCTGGAATGCACCGGCATTTTCACCGCGCGTGACAAGGCCGCGGCGCATCTCGCCGCCGGTGCCAAGCGCGTGCTGGTCTCGGCCCCGGCCGACGGCGCGGACCTGACCGTGGTCTATGGCGTGAACCACGAGAAGCTCTCCAGCGAGCACCTCGTCGTGTCCAACGCCTCCTGCACCACCAACTGCCTCGCCCCCGTGGCCAAGGTCCTCAACGATGCCGTCGGCATCGAGAAGGGCTTCATGACCACCATTCACTCCTACACCGGCGACCAGCCGACGCTGGACACCATGCACAAGGACCTCTACCGCGCCCGCGCGGCGGCCATGTCCATGATCCCCACCTCCACCGGCGCCGCCAAGGCGGTGGGCCTGGTGCTGCCGGAGCTGAACGGCAAGCTGGATGGCACGTCCATCCGCGTGCCCACGCCCAACGTCTCGGTGATCGACCTGAAGTTCGTCGCCAAGCGCGCGACCAGCAAGGAAGAGATCAACGAGGCGATCATCGCCGCGGCGGCGCAGGAGCTGAAGGGCATCCTCGGCTTCACCGACCAGCCGAACGTCTCCATCGACTTCAACCACAATCCCAACTCCTCCACCTTCCACCTCGACCAGACCAAGGTCATGGAAGGCACGCTGGTGCGGGTGCTGTCGTGGTACGACAACGAGTGGGGCTTCTCGAACCGCATGGCCGACACTGCCGTCGCCATGGGCAAGCTGGGCTGACCGGGAAAAGGGGGCGCCATCATGATCGCCTTCCGCACCCTCGATGACGCCGCGGACCTCGCCGACAAGCGGGTCCTCGTCCGTGTCGACCTCAACGTTCCCATGGAGAGCGGGCGCGTCACCGACGCCACCCGTCTTAAGGCCATCCTGCCCACCATTCGGGACATCACCGGCAAGGGCGGCAAAGCCGTCCTGCTGGCGCACTTCGGGCGGCCCAAGGGCCGCGACGAGAGCCAGTCCCTCGCCCCGGTTGCCAAGGCCCTCGAGGGTGAACTCGGCCGCAAGGTCGCGTTTGCCTCCGACTGCGTCGGCGACGAGGCGAAGAGCGCGGTCTCCCGCCTCGCCTCCGGCGAGGTGATCGTGCTGGAGAACACCCGCTTCCATGCGGGCGAGGAGAAGAACGCGCCGGACTTCATCGACGCTCTCGCGAGCCTCGGCGACGTCTATGTCAACGATGCCTTCTCTACTGCCCACCGCGCGCACGCCTCCACCGAGGGGCTGGCCCGCAAGCTGCCGGCCTATGCCGGCCGCTCCATGGAGAGCGAGATCGAGGCGCTGACCAAGGCCCTTGAGGCGCCCAAGCGCCCCGTGCTCGCCGTGGTGGGAGGCTCCAAGGTCTCCAGCAAGCTCGAACTGCTCGGCAACCTCGTGAAGAAGGTGGACATCCTCGTCATCGGCGGCGGCATGGCCAACACCTTCCTCGCCGCTCTTGGCAAGAAGGTGGGCAAGTCGCTGTGCGAGCACGATCTCGCCGATACCGCACGGGACATCCTGAAGAAGGCCGAGGCGGCCGGATGCGAGATCGTCCTGCCGGTGGACGCGGTGGTCGCCACGGAGTTCAAGGCCAATGCCGCGCACCGCGTCGCCAGCGTCGATGACGTGAAGGACGACGAGATGATGCTGGATGCGGGGCCGGAGACGGTCGGCATCGTCAAGCAGAAGCTCGACGGGGCGAAGACGGTAGTCTGGAACGGTCCGTTCGGCGCGTTCGAGATGACGCCGTTCGACGCGGCGACGGTGGCCGTGGCCCGCTATGTCGGCGACCTCACCCACAAGGGGCGGTTGCTCTCGGTCGCGGGCGGCGGTGACACCGTGGCCGCGCTCAACCACGCGGGGACGGCGGAGCGCTTCTCCTACGTCTCCACCGCTGGCGGTGCCTTCCTCGAGTGGCTCGAGGGCAAGGCGCTACCGGGTGTGGAGGCCCTGCGGCGCTGATGTTGCGCTGCGGGATAAAATGACGAGAATTGCGCCCGCCCGGCCCTCCGCGGCGGGCGCTTTTCGGGTAGGGCACCGGTCGGGAACCCGGTGCCGGCTCCAGGACTTGCAGGCGCGCAGCGATGCGCCACGGTTCGGGGCGTTCCAAACGATCAATCTGCCGGAGTGCCACGCTCCGGCGTCCATGCCCGCCGAGGGGCGGCAACAAGGCAGGTGAAGAACATGACGGCGGAGCTCGACGCGATCGCGCAGAAAATGGTGGCCGACGGCAAGGGCATTCTCGCGGCAGACGAGAGCGGCGGTACCATCAAGAAGCGGTTCGATGCCATCGGGGTGGAATCCACCGAGGAGAACCGTCGCGACTACCGCGAGCTGATGTTCCGCTCGCAGGGCATGGACTACATCTCCGGCGTGATCCTTTACGACGAGACCATCCGCCAGAAGGCGAAGGACGGCACCCCGCTCGTCTCCGTCATCGAGAAGGCCGGCGCCATCCCCGGCATCAAGGTCGATGCCGGCGCCAAGCCGCAGCCCTTCTGCCCGGGCGAGACCATCACCGAGGGCCTCGACGGCCTCGCCGGCCGCCTCAAGGAGTATTACGACCTCGGCGCCCGGTTCGCGAAGTGGCGCGCGGTGATCGATATCGACACCACCAAGCACATCCCGTCCTACACCTCGCTCCGCGCCAACGCCCACGCGCTCGCCCGCTATGCGGCGCTGTGCCAGGAAGCGAAGATCGTCCCGATCGTCGAGCCGGAAGTCCTCATGGATGGCGCGCACGACATCGACACCTGCTACCGCGTCACCGAATGGGCGCTGAAGACGGTGTTCGAGGAGCTGTACTACCAGCGCGTTCGCCTGGAAGGCATGGTGCTCAAGCCCAACATGATCGTTCCCGGCAAGAAGAGCCCGGTGCAGGCCTCGGTGGCCGAGGTCGCGGAAAAGACCGTGCGCGTGCTGAAGGCCTGCGTGCCCACCGCCGTGCCCGGCATTGCCTTCCTCTCCGGCGGCCAGTCCGACGAGGATGCCACCGCCCATCTCGATGCCATGGTGAAGCTCGGCGGCCTGCCGTGGAAGCTCACCTATTCCTACGGCCGCGCCCTTCAGGCCGCGCCGCAGAAGGCGTGGGCCGGCAAGCCGGAGAACGTCGCCAAGGCACAGGCCGCCTTCGCCCACCGCGCGCAGATGAACTCCCTCGCCGCCCTCGGCAAGTGGTCGGCCGAGGAAGAGCGCAAAGCCGCCTGAGCATCGGGCACATCACGCTAAGAGAGGGCCGGCTTGCGCCGGCCCTTTTCTTATGGTCTGGCGAAAGCTGGCGACAATCCGCGTCCGTGCCCCCAATTCGCCGATTTCTTGGCAGACCGATCAGACCATGGCCAATCCTCCGCCCGCCCCCGGCGCCCGCCTCATGCTCGTCTTCACCGTCACCCCCGCGCTCGATCCGCGCACGGTGGAGGCGGCGGTGCGCGCGGGCGATATCGCTTGCGTGGTGCTGCGCCTGTCTCCGGGGGAGACGGTCGATGCGGCGCGCCTTGCCGAGATCGCCGGCGCGGCGCAGCGGCACGACGCGGCCGTTCTTCTGGATGGATCGGAGGGCCTCGTCGCATCTGCTGGACTTGACGGCGTGCATGTGGCGGCTGGACCAGCCCTCGATGCGACGCTGCGGCTGCTCAAGCCCGCCGCCATCGTCGGAGCCGGAGGGCTGGTGACGCGCCACGAAGCCATGGTGGCCGGCGAAAGCGGGGCCGATTATGTGGCCTTCGGCGCCCTGGCACCCGAGCCGGGCGAGTTCTTCCGCGTGCTCGATCTGGTGGGATGGTGGGCTGAACTGTTCGAGGTGCCCTGTGTCGGTGTTGCGTCGACCCTCGACGAGGTGACGGCGCTCGCCGAGGCCGGCGCGGACTTCATCGCCCTGTCCGAATCGTTGCTGGCCTCTGGCGGCGGAGCGGCGAAGATCGTCGCGGCCGCGCAGGCGGGTCTTGCTGCGGGCGACGACGCGCAATGAGGTCGCCAGTTCGTGCGCTCCTGCTTGCGGTTGCGCTTGCGGCTGCGCCCTCCATGGCGCATGCGCAGGCCCAGCCGCAGTCGGGCGCGACGCCCAAGCCCGCTGCGAAACCCGCCAAGCCTGCCGACAAGGCCGGCAACAAGCCCGCAGCCAAGCCGGACCCCAACGCTGCCCAGCGTCCGCGCGAGCCGGCACCCATGCCGCTGCTGGGTCCGCAGATCACCTATCCGAGCCTGGATACGCCCGGCGGTACGGGAGATCTTGCCTACGGGGCCTACCAGCGTGGCTATTACATCACCGCCTTCAACGAGGCGCTCAAGCGCGCCCGGGCCGGCGACGATCCGGCGGCCATGACGCTGCTCGGCGAGCTGTATTCGGATGGCCTCGGTGTTCCGCTTGACCCGAAGAAGGCCGTCGAGTGGTATCGCAAGGCCGCGGATGCCGGCTCGGTCGGAGCGCTGTTCGCGCTCGGCAATATGACCCTGGCCGGTCGCGGCGTTCCCATGGATGAGCCGGCGGCGGCGCAATTGTTCCGGCAGGCGGCGGAGAAGGGCAGCGCGGGCGCCGCCTATAACCTTGGCCTGCTTTATCTCCAGGGGCGGAAGATTCCCAAGGAGCCCTCCGAGGCCGCGCGCTGGTTCGAGGTCGCCGCTGCCAAGGACGTGGAAGATGCGCAGTATGCCCTTGGGGTGCTGCTGAAAGAGGGGAACGGTGTCGACAAGGACATCGCCGCCTCCGCCCGCATGATCGGCGCGGCCGCCCGGCTTGGTCACATCACGGCGCAGGTGGAATTCGCCATCATGCAGTTCAACGGCACTGGCGTGCCGAAAGACGAGGCTGCCGCCGCCGCATTGTTCCGCAAAGCTGCGCTGGCCGGCAACGCCATCGCCCAGAACCGCTATGCGCGGCTGCTCGCGGTCGGCCGTGGGGTGCCGCAGGACAAGGTGCAGGCAGCTGTCTGGCACTTGGTCGCCAAGAGCCGTGGCCTCGGCGATCCCATGCTTGACGAGGTGGTGGCCAAGCTGCCCGAGGCGGACCGCAAGAAGGCGCAGGCGCAGGCGGCGCGCTGGGAATCGGGGCGGGCCTGAAACCGCGTGTGGCCCTTTTGCCACACGTGCCGCCGCTCTGCGGCTGCCTTCACCCCTGCACCTCCGCGCCATGATGACGCCACGTCGCGGCATCAGTGAAGGACACACCGGACAACGGCTGAACGGCCTCGTCCGGACCTTCTGGAACGGTTCCGAACCGCTTGCTGCACTTCACCGAGGCCTGCAGGACCGAGCGGTGCCGACGCGACCCGGAGGGCGATGATAACGGCCCGGAAACCATGGCGAGCGGGAGTTGCCCGCATCCTCCGGTTTTCGGACCTCCGGGCGGTCCTTCGGCCGCGTGCGGAACGTTCGCTTAACCGGACGGCTTTAGACCCGAAGCCTCCGGTGCAGCGTTGAGAAGGGAGTTACCGGATGCGTTTCCTCAGCCTTGCTCGCGGCTTCCGGTTCGCGGCTCTGTTTGGCTTCGCGCTGGCTCTTGCCGCGTGCGCCAACAATCCCAACCAGAATGCCGGCGTCGGCGGCGCGGGTGGCCCTCCCGGTTCCCCTCAGGAGTTCGTGGTCGCCGTCGGCGATCGCGTGTTCTTCGAGAGCGACCAGACCGATCTCACCCCGCAGGCCCGCGCCACCCTGGACCGTCAGGCCCAGTGGCTCCAGCAGTACAACCGCTACACCTTCACTATCGAAGGTCACGCGGACGAACGCGGAACCCGCGAATACAACATTGCGCTCGGGGCCAAGCGCGCCCAGAGCGTGCGTGACTACCTCGCCTCCCGCGGCATTGACCCGGCCCGCATGCGGACCATCTCCTACGGCAAGGAACGGCCGGTGGCGGTCTGCAACGACATCTCGTGCTGGTCGCAGAACCGCCGCGCGGTGACTGTGCTGAACGGCGGCGGCGCCTGAGTCTGATTTCCGAACGTCATGAAGGCCGGTGCCCACGGGTGCCGGCCTTCGTGCGTCCAGCTCCCGCAAAACCTCGGTCGGTCCACGGCAAGTCGTTGCCGGGTCACACTTTGGACGCGATCAGCAGGGTAAAGTCCAACTGGTCGAACCAGCGGTCCTTCGGCCGAGCTCCCCGCCACCAGCCCCAAGCAAAAGTCACATGAAGATGCGCCTGCGCCCGGTCGGTGTTCTCGTCGCCTCTGCCGTTCTCTTCGGCCTTGCCTTCGCCGCGGTCCTGAGCACGGCGGTTCCTGCGGCCGCGCAGAACGACGGCAATCTTTTCGGCAACCTCTTCAAGCCGCCCCAGCCCGCGCAGGAGGCCCCGCGCGAGGACCCCGAGCTGATGGGGCGGATGGAGCGGCTGGAATCGACCCTGCGCCAGCTCACCGGTCAGGTGGAGCAACTCCAATACCGTAACCAGCAGCTCGAGGCGCAGGTGCGCCGGCTGGAAGAGGCCGGCGGCGGTCGCTCCTCCGCGGCACCGGTTGCCGCCCCCGCGGCGGCTCCGGTTCAGGCGCCGGCGGTGCTGCCCTCCGGCCGCCCGGCGGCCTCCCCCGCAGCGCCCGTCCGCCGTTCCGATGCGTTCGATCCCAACATGGATCCCGCCGCACCGGGCGCGCCCCAGCCGCTGGGTTCTGCCGGGAGCGCCGCGCCTCCAGCGCGCACAGTGGATGCCGGCCCCGTTCGCCCGGCCGCGGGTCAGCAAGTCGCGGCGCTGCCATCCGCTGGCGCCACGGTGCGCGAGCTCTATGATTCCGGACAGGCGCAGCTTCAGCGCCAGGACTACGCGGGAGCAGAACAGACTTTCCGCCAGATCATCCAGACATCGCCGAACGACCGCCTGATCGCCGACGCAACTTTCATGCTCGGCGAGAGCCTGTTTCTGCGGCAGAACTATTCAGACGCCGCCGCTTCCTTCCTGGAAGTTTCCACCAAGTACCAGAATTCCGCGCGCGCCCCCGAGGCTCTGCTGCGGCTCGGCCAGTCCCTCGCCGGCCTCGGCGAGAAGGAGACCGCTTGTGCCACCTTCCAGGAGGTGGACCGCAAATATCCCCGCACCGCCTCCTCCGTCCGTCAGGCCGTGGAACGCGAGCAGAAGCGGGTCGGCTGCTGAGGCCGATGGCACCGGAATCCGCAGACCACCCGCGCGGGTCATCCGGATCGATGGATTCAGAAGCCGGCGCGGCCGCGCGCCTCTCTCCCGAATCCGGCACGGTTGCCGACAACGAGCTCGACGCTCTCTTTTCCAGCCTTGCCAGCCACTCCGCCGTTCTTCTTGCGGTATCCGGCGGCCCCGATTCCACCGCTCTCCTCCATCTCGCCGCCCGCTGGTGCGCCCGGCGCCCGGGTGGTCCGCGGCTCTTTGCGGCGACGGTCGATCATGGCCTGAGGCCCGCGGCAGCCGATGAGGCGGCCCAGGTCGCGCGGTCGGCTGCCGGATTGAAGGTGCCCCATCGGACGCTTCGCTGGCAGGGGGAAAAACCTGATCGTGGCCTCCAGGAAGCGGCCCGCGACGCGCGCTATGCGCTGCTCGCCGCCGAGGCGCAACGGGTCGGCGCGTCCGCGCTCGTCCTTGCGCATACACGCGACGACCAGGCCGAGACGGTTTTGTTCCGGATGGCGCGGGGGTCCGGCCTGAGCGGCCTTTCGGGCATGAGCGCCAAAGCGGACCGCGGGGACCTGGCACTGCTAAGACCCTTCCTGGACCTGTCGAAGGCGCGTCTCGTGGCGTCCCTGGACAGCGCGGGAATCCCCTATGCGAACGACCCATCGAACCTCGACGCGCGCTTTGCCCGTCCGCGCCTGAGGGCGCTGGCTCCGGCGCTGGAGCGCGAAGGCCTCGATGCGCGCTGTCTGACCCGTCTCGCCAGGCGCCTCGCCCGTGCAGATCTGGCGCTTGAGGCGGGAACCGACCAGGCGGAGGCGGAGCTTGTTACCGTGGGGAGCGCGGGCTCCGCGATCGATGGCGCCCGGTTCGCGGCATTGCCTGAGGAGATCGCCCTGCGGCTGCTGGGCCGCTGCGTTGCGGCGCAGGGCAGGGAAGGGCCAGTGGAACTAGCCAAGCTCGAGCTTTTGCTGGAGGCGCTTCTGGCCGCGCTGGCGCTTCCCCCTGCTCCATTTCGCCGCACCCTGGCGGGTGCCAGTGTGGCCGTCCGAAGGGGAAAGGGGCTCGTATCGACCGCACCACCCCGGCGCTCCGCCGAAGGGATCGCGACGAATTCAAGTGCGGAGAAGGCAGCCGTCCTTGGCAAGACGGGGCCTCGCTCCTAAATTAGGCGCTGGACGGTGCGGGAGGTTCCAGCGGCGGCGGTGCGTGCGGAGGTATCCCTTCCGTATGGTGAGGCGTCGAGACGGGACCGCCCTTCTGTCCCCACGAGGGTTCAATGAACGCCAATTTACGCAATTTCGCCCTTTGGGTGATCATCGTCCTGTTGCTGCTGGCGCTGTTCTCGCTGTTCAACAGCCCGGGCCAGCGCACCAACGCGAACGAAATTCCCTTCTCGCAGCTCCTCAACGACGTGGACGCCGGCAAGGTGCGCGACGTCGTGATCGAGGGGCCGAACATCACCGGCACCTATAACGACCGTTCGGGCTCCTTCCAGACCTACGCGCCGAGCGACCCATCGCTGGTGCAGCGCCTGTACGGCAAGGGTGTGCTGATTACCGCGCGCGCGCCGTCGGACAACGTGCCGTGGTTCGTGAGCCTGCTGCTCTCCTGGCTGCCCTTCCTGGCGCTGATCGGCGTGTGGATCTTCCTGTCGCGCCAGATGCAGGGCGCTGGCGGGAAGGCCATGGGCTTCGGCAAGAGCCGCGCCAAGCTCCTCACCGAGGCGCACGGCCGCGTGACGTTCGACGACGTGGCCGGCATCGACGAGGCCAAGAGCGACCTCACCGAGATCGTGGAATTCCTGCGTGACCCGCAGAAGTTTCAGCGGCTCGGCGGTCGCATCCCGCGCGGCGTGCTGCTCGTCGGCCCGCCCGGTACCGGCAAGACGCTGCTCGCCCGCGCGATCGCGGGTGAGGCGAACGTGCCCTTCTTCACCATCTCTGGCTCGGATTTCGTGGAAATGTTCGTGGGCGTCGGGGCGAGCCGCGTGCGCGACATGTTCGAGCAGGCGAAGAAGA
>JAYSCE010000064.1:4649-12739 GCA_041915035.1 Xanthobacter sp. | reverse complement strand
GAGGCCGGCGAGGAGGTCGCCCGGCCGGCTCCACGCCTGGCTGCCGGTGGGATCGAGCCCCACGGCGAGATCGGCGATGAGGCCGATGCCCATGCCGGCCGACCGCGCGCGGGCCTGGGCATCCGCCAGGCTGCGCGCGGTAAGCCATTGCAGGAAGAGGTGAAAGCGCACCTCCTCCGCCTGCGCCGCCGCGTACTCGCCGACGGCGGGGCTTTCGGGATCGCGCAGTGGCGCCGGCCAGCGCCGCCAGTCGGGGCCATGTCCGTCCGTGATCATGGCGGCGTGCAGCGCCTCGAACAGGGCATGGCGGGCGAGGTCATCGCCCGGATGGGAGGCGAAGGTGGCGAAGCCGGCGGCGGCCTCGGGGACGCTCTCCAACTCGTCGAACAGCCGGCGCAGCTGGGCGAACTTGCGGCGCGCCGCGCGGGGCCAGTCGATGAACGGGGCGGCGTCCTCGTCCTCCCCTGCGATCGCCTCCGGCGGGAACAGCGTGGCGGGATCGGCAAGGAGGGGGTTGAGGGCGAGCCGGCTGGAGGGCGCATAGGGGCTGAAGCGCTCGGGCGCGGCGGAGAACAGCGCGTGGAGCGGGCTCAGCGCCACCGTGTGCGCGCCGAAGTCGGCCAGACGCTCGGCCAGCGCCGCGACGGCGCCGAGGTGCCCGATGCCGCCATCCCCCGGTTCCCGTAGGCCATAGACCTGCGCCGCCACCCCGAAGGCCCGCGCGCGGCCGGTACGCTCCGCGACGGAGGGCGCATGGCCGGGCGCCACGGCGAGGCGCAGGCTCTCCCCGCCGATGCGCAGGACGTGGTAGCCGGGCTCTTCCGGCGCGGTGAAGACGGAGCCTTCCCGATGCGCCCGCAGGATGAGACGGCGGGGCGTCTCCCCCTCCAGCTCAGCCGGCACGGACGGTACGATGCCGGGCAGCACTACCTCGCGTCCGGCATCTGCCGTCATCAGCCCCGGCAGACCCTGAGGCGCCTGCAGGGCAGCGAGGGAGCGGGCGATGTCGGCCGCTGTGCCGCAGGGATGGCCAAGGGCGGTGAGCACGCGCTCCAGCGTCTCCACCGGCACGCGGTGGGGCCGGTCGAACGCGTCGGCCCACTCGATGGAGACGCCGGCGGCGCGGGCCAGCGCTTCGATGGGCGAGGGATCGGAGCGGCGGCGGGCCGTCATGCCTCTGCGCCTTCGAGGAAGGCGAGGGTGGCGCGTGGCGGAATGGCGAAATCGTCCACCGCGCCGCTCGACGCGATGAGGTGCAGAGCGGCGGGCAATTCGGCGGGGCAGGGCTCCGTGCCGAAGTTCGTAGCGAGGGTGAGCACAGCGCCATCGCCCATGCGCCAGCGGGCGATGACCGCCTGATCGGAGAGGGCCTGCGCGCCGAGGCTCGCGGCGCCGGGAAGGCGCGGCACCACATGCACGTGGCGGGCGGCGATCATGTCCTCCACGAAAGCCTCCCAATCGTCGGCATCGGGCGGCGGCACGGGGAGGGAGGCGGTGAAGGTCGCCTCCGCATTGGGGTCGGGGATGGTGGCGCGGCGCGCGGGGTCGGCGAAGGCGGAAAAGCGGGCGAACTCCGCGCGGCGACCCTCGCGCACGAGGTCGGCCAGCCCCTCGGCATGGTCGGTGAAGAAGAGGAAGGGCGTGCGCGCGCCCATCTCCTCGCCCATGAACAGCATGGGGATCTGGGGGCTGAGCAGCACCAGCGCCAGCGCCGCGCGCACGGCGTCGGGATCGGCCAGCGCGAGAAGCCGCTCGCCGAACGCGCGATTGCCGATCTGGTCGTGGTTCTGGACGAAGGACACGAAGGCGGTGGGCGGAAGATGGCCACTTTGCTTGCCGCGCGGGCGGCCGAGGTTCGGCGCCTCCTCGCCCTGATAGGCGAAGCCCTCGGAGAGGCAGCGGGCGAGGCGGCTGGCCGGGGCATCGGCGAAGTCGCCGTAATAGGCCTCGCGCTCGCCGGTCAGCAGCACATGCAGGCAATGGTGGATGTCGTCGTTCCACTGGGCATCGAAGGGGCGCGGCAGAAGGGCGGCGTCGTTGTGCTCGTTCTCCAGCACCAGATGCACGGGGCGATCCGCCGGCAGGCGGGCGCGGATATCGCCGCCGAGGGCGGCGAGGGCTTCCGGCGGAAGGATGGCGTGGACGGCATCGAGCCGCAGCCCGTCGAAGCGGAACTCCTCGATCCACATGAGCGCGTTTTCGAGGAAGAAGCGGCTCACCTCCGGCCGATCGAAGGCCACCGCCGGCCCCCAAGGGGTCGTCTTCTCGGGGTGGAAGAAGTCCGGCGCGTAGAGGCCGAGGTAATTCCCGTCCGGCCCGAAGTGGTTGTACACCACGTCCAGCAGCATCATCACGCCGTGCGCATGGGCGGTGTCGATGAGGGCCTTCAGCTCGTCCGGCGTGCCGTAGATGGCGGCGGGGGCGAAGGGCAGCACGCCGTCATAGCCCCAGTTGCGCGTGCCGGGAAAGGCCGCGATGGGCATCAGCTCCACCGCCGTGATGCCGAGGGCCGCCCAGGCGGGAATCTTCTCCGCCACGCCCGAGAAGCCGCCGCACAGGCCGGCGTGGACTTCGAGGATCACCGCCTCATGCCACGGCCGCCCGGCCCAATCGGTGCGCCAGCGATAGGCGGCGGGATCGGTGACGAGGCTCAAGCCGTGGACGTCTTCCGCCTGCGCCCGCGACGCGGGATCGGGAAAGGCGGTGCCGTCCGGCAGGCGGAAACAGTAGCGCGCGCCCCGCCCCACCGGCGCCTCGACCTCGAACCATCCGTCCCCGCGCGGCGCCAGCGCAAGCCGCACGCCGGTGGAAAGCTCCAGCTCGATGGCGTGCGCGCCCGGCGCCCAGAGGCGGAACCGCGTGCCATTGGCGGTGAGGATGGGGCCGAAGGCGGTCGTGGTGTCGTATCCCCTCCCGCTCATGCACCGCCCCCGGCGATACGCCCGCGCAGCAGCACGAGGGACTGGGGCGCCACCTCCACCTCCTCACCTTCCACCAGCATCTCCGGTGCGCCGGGATTGGCGCTGTCGATCATCAGGATCACCGGGCTGGGCGGGGGAATGCGGAAGGCGCGCGGCTCCTGCGTGGCGTTCAGCATCAGCGTCATCACGCAGATGGTGCCGTCGTCGCCGTGCGCCGCACGGCGCAGGGTGAGCAGGCGCGCCTCCGCCGCGTTCCAGTCGTCGGGGGAGGGGGTTTGCGCCTTCTCGTCGAACCAGGCGATGTCGGTGATGCCGGGGGCCAGCTCGCGGTCGCCATAGAGGAAGGAGCGGCAGCGCAGGAGCGGATAATCATGCCGCGCCTTGGCGAGGGCGGCGACGAAATCGGACAGGATCTGCCCGTCCGGGCCGTCCAGCAGCGACCAGTCGATCCAGGAGGTCTCGTTGTCCTGGCAATAGGCGTTGTTGTTGCCGTTCTGGGTGCGGCCGAATTCATCGCCGGCGAGCAGCATGGGCGTGCCCAGCGCGAGATAGACCGTGGCCAGCATCGCCCGCTCCAGCCGCGCCCGGCGCTCCCGGATTTCCGCGGTGTCGGTCGGCCCCTCGGCGCCCCAGTTGGCGGAATAGTTCTCCGAGTGGCCGTCGCGATTGTCCTCGCCGTTCGCCTCGTTGTGGCGCTCGGCGTAGGAGACGATGTCCTTCAGCGTGAAGCCGTCGTGGGAGGCGATGAAGTTCACCGACGCCCATGGGCGTCGGGCGCGGCGGTCGAAGATGTCGCCGGAGCCGGAGAGCCGCGCGGCAAGCTCCGCCCGCTGGCCCGCATCGCCCCGCCAGAAGCGGCGGACATTGTCGCGGAAGCGGTCGTTCCACTCGGCGAAGCCCGGCGGGTGATGCCCGAGTTGATAACCGCCGGGGCCGATGTCCCACGGCTCGGAAATCAGCTTCACGCGGGAGAGCACCGGGTCCTGCCGCAGCACGTCGAAGAAGCCGGAGCCGGGGTCGAAGCCGTAGTCCTCGCGGCCGAGCGTGACGCCAAGATCGAAGCGGAAGCCGTCGATGCGATAGTTCGTCACCCAATAGCGCAGGGAATCCATCACCATCTGCAGCACGCGCGGGTGCGAGAGGTTCAGCGTGTTGCCGGTGCCCGTGTCGTTGATGCAGTAGCGCGGCTCGTCCTTCACCAGCCGGTAGTAGGAGCGGTTGTCGAGGCCGCGGAAGCTGAGGGTGGGGCCAAGTTCGCTCCCCTCGGCGGTGTGGTTGTAGACCACGTCGAGGATTACTTCGAGGCCCGCCGCGTGCAGCCGGCGGATGGCCACCTTGAACTCGTTGCGGTCGCCGGCGGAGAGATAGCGCGGCTCCGGAGCGAAGAAGGAGAGGGTGTTGTAGCCCCAGTAATTCCGGAGGCCCTGCGAGACGAGGTAGCGGTCCTGCACGAAGCCGTGGACGGGCAGCAGTTCCACCGCCGTCACCCCCATGCGCTTCACATGCTCGATGAAGGCGGGATGGGCGAGGGCGGCGAAGGTGCCGCGCTGGTGCGGCAGCACGTCGTCGCGCAGCATGGAGAGGCCGCGCACATGGGCCTCGTAGATGACCGTGTCGGACCATGGCGTCTGCGGCGGGCGGTCGTCGCCCCAGGAGAAGCTGTCGTCCACCAGCACGGCCTTGGGCATGGCCACCGCGCTGTCGCGCCGGTCATAAGAGAGATCGCCCCGGCCGGAGGCGACGCGATAGCCGAACAGCGCATCCGACCACTGCACCTGTCCCGCGATCTGGCGGGCATAGGGGTCGAGCAGCAGCTTGTGCGGATTGAAGCGGTGGCCCTCCTCGGGCTCATAGCGGCCATGGGCGCGGAAGCCATAGAGGAGGCCCAGATGCGCATTGGGCAGATAGCCGTGCCACACCTCGTCGGTGCATTCCGGCAGCGGCATCCGCGCGATCTCGCGGCGGCCGGACGGATCGAACAGGCAGAGGTCGATGCCGTCCGCATTGGCGGAGAAGACGGCGAAATTCGCCCCAAGCCCGTCCCACGTCGCACCGAGCGGATAGGGTTGTCCGCTTTCGAGCCGCTCCGGCTTCGCCATTACTTGTCTCCCGAATGTACGAAGAGGAGGGTGGAGAGAGGAGGCAGTGTCAGTTCGAGGCTCTGGCCTTCGCCATGGGCGGACACGTCCCGCGTTTCGACGCCGCCGTAATTGCCCATGCCGGAGCCGCCATAGAGGGGGGCGTCGGAGTTCAGCACTTCGCGCCAGCGGCCGGCATGTGGCACGCCGATGCGGTAGCCCTGCCGCGGCACTGGCGTGAGATTGATGACCGCGAGCACTGGTGCCGCATCGGGCGCGAGGCGCAGGAAGGCGAGGACGCTGTTTTCCGCATCGTCGCCGACGATCCAGCGGAAGCCTTCCGGCCGGTCATCCAGCGCGTGCAGCGCGGGGAATTCGCGATAGATCCGGTTGAGGTCGCGCACGAGGGTCTGGATGCCCCGATGGGCTGGGTCGTCCAGGAGGAACCAGTCGATCTCCCGGTCGTGGCTCCACTCCCGCTCCTGGCCGATCTCCCCGCCCATGAACAGCAGCTTCTTGCCGGGATGGGTCCACATGAGGCCGAGCAGCGCGCGCAGGTTTGCCCGCTTCTGCCATGTGTCGCCGGGCATCTTGCCGATGAGCGAGCCCTTCCCGTGCACCACCTCGTCATGGGAGAGGGGCAGCACGAAGCGCTCGGAGAAGGCGTAGACGAGGGAGAAAGTCAGCTCGCCGTGGTGGTGGCGTCGGTAGATGGGCTCGCGCGCCATGTAATGGAGCGTGTCGTGCATCCAGCCCATGTTCCATTTGTAGGAAAAGCCGAGGCCGCCCTCTTCGGTGGGCCGGCTCACGCCCGGCCATGCAGTGGATTCCTCGGCGAGGGTGATAGCGCCCGGGCAGCGCTCGGCCACCACCGCGTTGAGGTGGCGCAGGAAGTCCACGGATTCCAGATTTTCCCGCCCGCCGAAGCGGTTGGGGATCCACTCGCCCGCCTTCCGGCTGTAGTCGCGGTAGAGCATGGAGGCGACCGCATCCACGCGCAGCCCGTCCACGTGGAAATGCTCCAGCCAGTGGATCGCCGATGCGATGAGGAAGCCCGCCACCTCGCGCCGGCCGAGGTTGTAGATCAGCGTGTTCCAGTCCTGATGGAAGCCCTCGCGCGGGTCCGCATGCTCATAGAGCGCGGTGCCGTCGAAATGGGCGAGGCCGTGGGCGTCGGACGGGAAATGCGCCGGCACGAAATCGATGATGACGCCGATGTCCTCCCGGTGGCAGGCATCCACGAAGGCCGCGAAATCCTCCGGCTCGCCGAAGCGGCGGGAGGGGGCGAACAGGCCGAGGGGCTGATAGCCCCACGAGCCGGAGAAGGGATGCTCTGCCACCGGCAGTAGCTCCACATGGGTGAAGCCGAGATCCTTCACATAGGGCACCAACCGCTCGGCAAGGCCGAGCCAGGAGAGCGGCTCGCCGGCGGGATCGCGCAGCCACGAACCCGCATGCACCTCATAGATGCTGATGGGGGCGGACGGCGCATTGCGTGCGGCGCGTGCCGCCATGAAGGCCTCGTCCCGCCAGCGGTGGGTGCGGGTGGAAGGCACGACGGAGGCGGTCGCCGGCGGCAGTTGCGTCGCCCGGGCCACCGGGTCCGCCTTCAGCGGCAGCAGGGCGCCATCTGGCCCGATGATCTCGTATTTGTAGAGCGCGCCGGGGCCGACGCGGGGAATGAAGATCTCGAACACCCCGCTGGCGCCGCGCCGGCGCATGGCGTGGCGGCGGCCGTCCCAGCTGTTGAAGTCCCCCACCACGCTCACGCGCCGCGCATTGGGCGCCCAGACGGCGAAGCGCGTGCCGGCCACCCCCTCCACCGTCACCGGCGCCGCGCCGAGCGCATCCGTGAGGCGGAAGTGGCGGCCCTCGGAGAAGAGATGCAGGTCGAGGTCGCCCAACAAGAGGCCGAAGGCATAGGGGTCCTCGGTCTCCTGCGTCCCCTCCGCCCAGCGGATGGAGAGCGTATAGGGGCCTTCCGGCACCGGGCCGCAGAACAGGCCGTCAATCGGCCCCTGCTCCAGAAACAGCGCCTGTGCGCTGCCTTGCGCTGCCGCCGTCGGCCGCACCGCCACCGCCTGCGCGCCGGGCACGAAGACGCGCACGAAGCGGCTTTGCGGCCCCTCGTGCGGCCCGAGCACGGAGAAGGGGTCTTCCAGCCGTCCGCTCGCAAGCTGGTCGAGCACGGCGGGGTCGAGCGGCGTCACGCGGCTCATCTGAGTGTTGGCCCTCTCCATGCGGCTCATGCGCGGGCGTCCGCATCGAGGTCGGCGACGAGGCGGGCGAGGCTGCCGAGGGCGATGGGGAGCCAGTCCGGCCGATTGTCCATTTCGTAGGTCACCTCGTAGGCCGCCTTTTCGAGAAGGAAGAGGCGGAGCAGGGCGTCGTCGCGCTCGGCCTCCGGCCCGCTTGCGTCGAGGCCCGCGCCCCGGCGATAGGCATCGAGCAGGGTCTGCGGCACGCGCGCCTGAAAGAGATCGGCGATGCGGCCGAAATTGACGTCGCCCGCCGCCTGTGACGGCCGGCGCCGGGCGCGCACCGCATAGTCCAGCGAGCGCAGGATGCCGGCCACATCGCGCCAGCCGCTGTCCTTGGCGCGGCGGGCGTCCACGGGCAGCGCGGGCTCGCCCTCGAAATCGATGATGACGGCATCGCCCTGCGCCACCAGCACCTGCCCGAGATGGAAATCGCCGTGGATGCGGTGGAGCAGGGTGCCTTCGCCCGCCGCGATGAGGCGATCGATCTCGGCGCCGATGGCCGCGCGCCGGTCGAGAATGCAGGCGGCCTTCTCACGGTCGCGCTCCGCCAACGTGTCCAGCCGGTCGGCGAGGCCCTTCAGCGCGGCATCCATGCGCCCGCCGATGCGGTTGCGCCACGCCTCCACCGCCTTGCGGCCGGCGGGCTCCGGCGCGAAGGCGGGATCGTCTGTCTCTGCAGCGAGCAGCCGGTGCATCTCGCCGAGATGCAGGCCGAGACGCTCGGCAAAGCCCAGATAGGGGGCGAGGAGATCGTCCTGCTGGATGCCCTCGTGCCCCACTTCGTCGGCGGCGCGCTGGAGGAAGGAGAGCGTGAAGGTCCAGGCATCGCC
>JAYSCE010000064.1:0-4639 GCA_041915035.1 Xanthobacter sp. | reverse complement strand
CCTGCAGCACGGCAAGCACCTGCGGCGCGCCGCCCTCCGGCTCGTGGACGATCTCGCCGAGGAGCGTCGCCGTGTTGGCGAAGCCGCGCTCCGTGAGCGCCCGGCTCATCTCCGCCTCGGGGTGGATGCCGGGCGTGATGCGGCGGAACAACTTCAGAATGGCCTTGTCGCCATAGATGAGGGAAGAATTGGACTGTTCGGCGGAAAGAAAACGTACCGGGGCGCCCTCGGGAACAGCGGCTCGCGCGAAGGCCTCCGTCTTGCGGAAAACAATGCGGCCGTGGGAGCTGGGCACCTCGCCGTCGCGGCCAATCAGGTCCATCACATCGGCGGCGAATTCCGGCAGCGCGAACGCATCGGTGAGATAGCCGGTGCGCCGCCCGCGCCGCACGCGGGCCAAGGCAAGCTGCTGGGGCAGGGACTGGCCCGCCTCATCGTCCCACGAAATGCCGACGGGGATCTGGTAGAGGTCGGTGCCACCCGCCCGCTTGGTCTCCACCATCACGAAGGCGCGCTCGCGCTTCTTGCCGAGCCGCGCGGTCATGGCGATGCGGGCGGACTGGAGGGCTTCACCCTTGCCGGCGTACCAGCGCCTTTTGGGCAGATAAGCCGGCAGCACGTCGGCCTCGAAGCTTTTGCGGTGGGCGGCCGTGATCATCTCTTCGGGCGCCCCCTTCAGCACGAAGGTGAGATATTCTGGCATGGCCTCGGGCGCCGGGGTGTGCCAGTCCGGCGATTGCGCGTCGGTGGCGAGGAGGAACCAGTAGAAGCCGTAGGGCGGCAAGGTGAGCAGATAGGTCAGCTGGCCGATGGGCGGGAACGGCGAAGAGCCGAGCAGCTCCAAGGGGATGCGCCCGGAAAATTCCGAGAGGTCCAGCTCCACCGCCTGCGGCGAGCGGGAGAGGTTGGCGACGCACAGCAGCGTCTCGCCCTGGTGTTCACGCAGATAGGCGAAGACTTTCCGGTTCTTCGGATAGAGAAAGCGCAGCGTGCCGCGGCCGAAGGCGGGATGGGCGCGGCGCACGGAAAGAAGCTTGCGCGTCCAGTTCAGCAGCGAGTGGGTGTCGCGGCTCTGCGCCTCCACATTGATGGCCTGGAAACCGTAGAGCGGGTCCTGGATGGGCGGCAGCACGAGGCTCGCGGGATCGGCCTTGGAGAAGCCGCCGTTGCGGTCCGGCGACCACTGCATGGGCGTGCGCACGCCGTCGCGATCGCCGAGGAAGATATTGTCGCCCATGCCGATTTCGTCGCCGTAATACATCACGGGCGTGCCGGGCATGGAGAGCAGCAGCGACTTCATCAGCTCCACCCGGCGCCGGTCGCGCTGCAGGAGGGGCGCGAGGCGGCGGCGGATGCCGAGATTGATGCGCGCGCGCCGGTCGGCGGCATAGAAGTTCCAGAGATAATCGCGCTCGCTGTCGGTGACCATCTCCAGCGTCAGCTCGTCATGATTGCGCAGGAAAATGGCCCATTGGCAGTTGGCCGGAATATCCGGTGTCTGGCGCATGATGTCGGTGATGGGAAAGCGGTCTTCCTGCGCGATGGCCATGTACATGCGCGGCATGAGCGGGAAGTGGAACGCCATGTGGCATTCATCGCCCTCGCCGAAATACTGCTGGGTATCCTCCGGCCACATATTGGCCTCGGCCAGCAGGAGGCGGCCGGGATAAGCGGCGTCCAGCTCCGCGCGGATGGTCTTCAGGATGGCGTGGGTCTCGGGCAAATTCTCGTTGGACGTGCCCTCGCGCTCGACGAGATAGGGCACGGCATCGAGCCGCAGGCCATCCACGCCGAGATCCAGCCAGAAACGCATCACGCCCAGCACGGCCTTCAGCACGGCGGGATTGTCGAAGTTGAGATCCGGCTGATGGGAATAGAAACGATGCCAGAAATAGGCGCCCGCCACCGGGTCCCACGTCCAGTTCGACTTCTCGGTGTCGAGAAAGATGATGCGCGTGCCGGCATAGGCCTGGTCATTGTCCGACCAGACGTAGAAATTGCGATGCGCCGAACCGGGCTTCGCCTGCCGCGCGCGCTGGAACCAGGGGTGCTGGTCTGAGGTGTGGTTGATGACCAGCTCGGTGATGACCCGCATCCCGCGCGCATGGGCCTCGCGGATGAAGCGGCGCGCGTCGGCCATGGTGCCGTAATCGGGATGGACGTTCTTGTATTCGGAGATGTCGTAGCCGTCGTCGCGGCGCGGCGAGGGGTAGAAGGGCAGAAGCCAGATGCAGGTGACGCCGAGGCTCGCGATGTAATCGAGCTTGGAGATCAGCCCCGCGAAGTCGCCGATGCCGTCGTCATTGGCATCGAAGAAGGACTTCACATGCAGCTGGTAGATGACCGCATCCTTGTACCAGAGCGCGTCGTCGTCGCTGGTGGCGGCCGGTGCGGACGAGGTGGGGGCGGAATGGACGTTCATGCGGCGCCTCCCACGGGGCGGATGCGCCAGATGGCGTAGGGCAAATCGGCCGGGTCGAGGTGGAGGGTCTGCATCTTGCCGGTCCATGTGAAACGGGTGTCACGCACCAGATCATCGACCTACACGGACGCGTGGTCGGGCAGGCCGAATTCCCACAAAGGCACTTCGAAGGCGGCGGCGCGGGGCGCGTGGGGATCAAGGCTCACCGCCACCAGCACCATCTCGTCCTCGCCGGGCAGGCGCTTGCCGAAGTAGAGAATCTGGTCGTCGAAGGCGTTGTAGAAGGTCACGTTGAGGTGGCTCTGCAGCGCCGGATGGGCGCGGCGGATGGCATTGAGGCGGGTGATCTCGGCGACGATGTTGCCGGGCGCAGAGTAATCGCGCGGGCGGATCTCGTATTTCTCGCTGTCGAGATATTCCTCCTTCCCTGGCACCGGCTCCGCCTCGCACAATTCGAAGCCGGAATAGAGGCCCCAGAGCCCCGAGAGCATGGAGGCGAGCGCGGCGCGGATGAGGAAGCCGGGGCGGCCGGAGCGCTGGAGGAAATAGGGGTTGATGTCCGGCGTGTTGACGAAGAAATGCGGGCGGTAGATGTCCCGCGCGGGCGCCCGGTTCAGCTCGTCCAGATAGTCCCGCAGCTCGGAGTTCGTGTGGCGCCAGGTGAAGTAGGTATAAGACTCAGAAAAGCCGACCTTGCCGAGGCGATACATCAGCTTCGGCCGCGTGAAGGCCTCGGCGAGGAAGATGACGCCGGGGTCGCGGCTGCGGATGTCGGCGATCAGCCACTCCCAGAAGGGGAACGGCTTGGTGTGCGGATTGTCCACCCGGAAGATGCGCACGCCGAGGCGTACCCACCCCTCCACCACGTCGCGCAAGGCGAGCCAGAGGTCCGGCGCTGCGCCGTTGGCGTAGAAATCGACGTTGACGATGTCCTCGTACTTCTTGGGCGGGTTCTCGGCGTATCGGATGCTGCCGTCCGGCCGCCACTGGAACCAGTCCGGATGCGCCTTCAGCCAGGGATGGTCCGGCGAGCACTGGATGGCGAAATCGAGCGCAATCTCCAGCCCCTCGTCGCGCGCCGCCGCGACGAGGGCGCGGAAATCCTCGAAGGTGCCAAGCTCGGGGTGGATCGCCTCATGCCCGCCCGCCTCGGCGCCGATGGCATAGGGGCTGCCGGGATCGTCCGGCCCGGCGTTCAGCGTATTGTTGCGGCCCTTCCGGTGGGTGCGCCCGATGGGGTGAATGGGCGGGAAATAGAGGACGTCGAAGCCCATGTCCCGGATCGCCGGTAGCCGGCGGATCACGTCGCGCAGGGTGCCGTGGCGGGTGGCGTCGTCGGTGACGGAGCGGGGAAACAGCTCGTACCAGCTCGCGAATTGCGCGGCCTCACGGTCGCTCTCGATCAGGTAGCGCTGCGCAGCGCCGGTGGCGAAGGCGTGCGGATCGGCCTCGGCCATGGCGGTGGCCAGGGCAGGGGAGAGCAGCGCCTCCACGGCGGCCGCTTCGCTCCCCTTCAGGCGCTTGAGGTGGTCGCGGATCACGGCGCGCGCGCCCTTCGGCGCGGTCTGCTGTGCGGCTTCGAGCAAGGCGCGCCCCTCGGCGACCTCGACGGCCAGCGGCTGCCCGGCCTCGCGCTTCTTGCCGAGGTCGCGGCGGAAGGTGCCGAAATGGTCCCACCACGCCTCGATGAGGAATTCGTGGCGGCCCACGCGCAGCAGGGGAAAGCGCGCCTGCCAGCGGTCGTTCACGGTGGGCAACAGCGGCGCGCGCTGCCACGTCGTCTCGTCCATGGCGCGCCAGCGCAGCTCGGCGGCGATCTTCTCGTGGCCATCGGTGAAGATGTCCGCCTCCACCGTCACCACATCGCCCACGCTGCGCTTCACCGCGAAGCGGCCGCCGTCCACGCTGGGGGTCACCCGTTCGATGGCGATGCGCGGCGCGGCGGTGAAGGGCGCCACGGCCGGGCCGGGCCCGCGGATGGGCGCTGTCGGGGAAAGGTCCATGGCGGCGGTGCCGCCGGGCGGCAGGTCGTCGGCGATGGGGCCGGCCAAAGCGAGGCCCAGGCGCGCCGCCGCTTCCCGCGCGTTCAGGGGCGCGGGGTGCGTGAGGTCGGCGTTGAAGGCGAGGAGCCGCGTGGCGCGCGGGCCATCGGAAGCCACGTGCGTCTCCGGCGCGACGGGTGCCGGGTGCTGTCGAAGTCGGCGGATCTAGACGGGC
>JAYSCE010000063.1:5857-12769 GCA_041915035.1 Xanthobacter sp. | reverse complement strand
AGGGCGGCGGTGCGGTCGGCCAGCGCCTCTTCAAGGCGGGCGACGGTGGCGGTGCGGTCGGCGAGCTGGTCCTGGGTTTCGCCCAGGAGCACGTCGCGCTCGGCGCTGGTGGCCTGCAGCAAGGCGTGCTGGGCCTGGAGGGTCTTCAGCTCCCCTTCCAGATTGAACGCGTGTTGGCGCTGGGTCTCGATGGTGGCGGCGTTGGCGACAATGGTGTCGCGCATGGCGTCCGATTGCAGCTCCAGACGCCGCTGGTTAAGGGCGAAGAAGGCGCGCTGCTGGTCCTTGTCGGCCTGCACCTCGAAGATCGAGATGGGAACCGCCGCTTCCACGCGCTTGGTGGTGAGCCGGACAGCCCGGTGCCAGACCGCGGGCAGCACGAGCAGAGCCACGAGCGTCGCGATCAGCACGCCCAGCATGAAATACATGATCTGCTCGATCACGCGCGCACTCGCCCTTCGCCTGGAGGCACGCCGGCAAGACCACCGCCGTCACCTGAGCCAGCGCCCGCATAGCGGCGGGCGCCCATTTCATTCATGCCATGGCCCGCGCGCGCGTGCCAGCGCCGTCAGGCCCCAATGCGGTCAGAAGGGGTTCCACGTGGGATTGGGGGTGAACTTGAGGTAGCCGAGGTTGGCGCCGAGGCGCACGCCCACGCCCGAGCGGATCGGAACGACCACGATTCCGTCGGCGCCGAGCGCGGTCATGCCGAATCCCGCCACCAGATAGGCCGAGCCGGAAATGCCGCCGAAACGGCGGAAGATATCGTCCACGCTCTTGAGATTGTAGACGAGGATCATCGTGCGCGCGCCGTCGCCGCCGAAGTCCCAGCCCACCGAGGGGCCCTGCCAATAGACCTTCAGGTCGCCGGCGTTGCGGGTATAAAGCACGCCCTCGCCATAGCGCAGGCCGCCGATAAAGGCGCCGGCACCTTCCTGGCCGAGAATGTAGCCGTTGGGCTGGCCCCACTGGCTCACCGCCTTCTCGATGGACAGCGCCAGCCCGCGGGAGACGCTGCCGAAGAAGGAGTGGCCCTTGCTCACCAGTTCGTTGGTTGAATAGTTCTGCGGCGTCTGGCCCTGTGCCGCGGCCGGCGCAAGCCCGGCGGCGAGCGGCAGGCCCGTGACGAGGCCCGCGGCGAGCGCGAGCGCGCGGGCGGTCTTCAGGAGGCTTGAAGAGAAGCGCACGGAAGCAAAGCGCATGGGGTCTCTCGCGGTGGGCGTCGGCCGGAGGGCTTCAGCGGGCGGGCGTTGAAATTCGCAAACAGCGGGACGAATCGGTTCGATTATGGCGACCAGTGTGACCGCGCAAAGGCGTGCCGTAGCTTGTCCCGAGCCGTTGCATCGCAATCACCATGGTGATTGCGTATTATCGCAGAGTTAATCTGCGGAGCGCACACGGGCCGGGCCGCCTGCCCCCCAGGCGATGAACCCGTGCACCTTGTAGTTGGCGTCAGCATGACCATAGGTCAGTGGGCTGCCGTCTGGACGGGTCACGCTGCCTCCGGCCGCCGCCACCAGAGCATGGCCGGCCGCGCTGTCCCACTCCATCACGGTGCCGAGACGGGGATAGAGGTCCACCTTCCCCTCTGCGAGCAGGCCGAACTTGAGCGCCGAACCGGCGGGGATGCGTTCCGCCACTTCATAGCGGCCGATCAGAGCGTCGGTGGCGGGATCGCCGTGGGAGCGGCTGGCGGCCACGACAATCGGGCCATCGGGCACCTTTCGGCAGGCGATGGGCGTCCAGTCCTGCGCATTCACAGCCGCGCCCGGGGCGCGGATAGCGCGGAAGGCGGCGCCGGGCCGGCCCGCGAACAGCAACGCCCGCGCTGGCGCATAGACAACGCCGAGCACCGGCGTGCCGTCCTCCACCAATGCGATGTTCACCGTGTATTCGCCATTGCCGGAGATGAACTCCTTGGTGCCGTCGAGGGGATCGACCAGCACGAAACGGTTGCCGCAATTGACCTGCGCCCCCAGCGCCATGGCCTCTTCGGCCACCACCGGCACGCCGGGGAGCAGGTGGGCCAGCGCGACGCAGATGATCTCTTCCGCCGCATGGTCGGCCGCCGTCACCGGGCTGAGGTCCGCCTTGTGGCTGGGATCGATGCCCTCCGCCTCGATGCGCCGGATGGCGACGCCGGCCGCGAGCGCCGCCTCGGCCAGCCCCGCGAGGATGGCGGCATCGGTCGGCGCGGGGGAGCGGGGAGGGCGCAGGGTCATGGTCGGGTCTCGATGGGCTGATTTCGGCCGTCTCTAGACGGGTGCGGACCGTGTGTCGATGCGGCGGGAGGGCCGCGCGGCTTGTGGCACTTCCCGGCGGCGGTGTATCAGGGCCGGCCGTCCTCAAGACGGATTCGCTGTTCGAGACGCATACGGTGCCCGGCGCCGTTTCCGTCGCCGCCCCGGGAAACGTCATGTCCGCCGACGCCCCCCGCATTCCGCTCGCCGTCTCCGCGCTCGATCTCGGCGCGCTCCTGTGCTCGCGGGTCTGCCACGACGTCATCAGCCCGGTGGGCGCCATCGTCAACGGCCTCGAAGTTCTTGAAGACGAGAACGCCGCCGACATGCGCGACGTCGCCCTCGACCTCATCGCCAAGAGCGCCCGGCAGGCTTCGGCCCGGCTCCAGTTCACCCGGCTCGCGTTCGGCGCGGCGGGTTCGGCCGGTGCGCGGCTCGACACGGGCGATGCCGAGCAGGTGGTGCGTGGCGTCATCGAGGATCAGCGCACGTCGCTGGAATGGACGCTGCCGCGAGTCCTGCTGCCCAAGAACCGGGTGAAGCTGCTTCTCAACCTCGTGCTTCTGGCCGGCACCACCGTGCCGCGCGGGGGCGTCATCCGCGTCACCGGGGCGGGGGAGGGGGACGACATCACGTTTGCCCTCGTCTCCACCGGCCAGAGCGCCCGCATCCCGCAGGGCATCGAGGCGCTCGCCAGGGGCACGCTTCCCGAGGGTGGGCTCGATGCCCATTCCGTGCAGCCGTTCTACGCCGGCCTGCTGGCCAGCGACTGCGGCCTTTCCATCGCCTTCACCCAGGACGGTGACACGGTTACCCTGACCGCCGCCTGATCGGACCCGAGGAACTGGCTCCATGAGCCTTGCCGCCTGGCTTCTCCTGCTTGTCGCGCTGCTTTGCGGCGCGCTGGGGCTGGCGGTTGCAACAGGCGGTACGGCTTTCGCGAGCGTGGGCTGCCATCATGGGGCGCGTCACGACGGGCCAGCGGCATCGACCCCAAGCGGGGCGGTTGGCCCCGCGGCGGCGGCCCGGGCGACCACAGCTGTGCCTGAACAGCACAACCCTTTGAAGCCAACGGCGCGGCCTCGCGCGACCGCGCACCTTGGCCATGCGGGCGGAACCTCCGTGCCGTCTGGCGCGTCCTGCTGCTTCGGCACCGGCTGCCTGATGACCTGCCATTGGGTCGCGCCGACGCTCGATCTTGCCCTTGGGCCGAACGAGGCCGGCCGGCGTCTCGTCTTCGCCCCATCCCATGAGCGCCCCGCCATCGGGCCTGAAGTCCAGCTCCCGCCGCCCCGACATCGGGCCTGACGGCCACGGCGCCGGCCGAGGGCGCCGGAACGGACATTCCATCATTCAGGAGAGACCCATGCGGTCCCGCACTTTCGCGGCGCGCCTTCGCGCGGCCGTGCCCTTCGCCTTCACTGCCGTCGTTGTCGCCGGCTTTCTGTCCATCAGCCCGGCCTCGGCCCAGTCGGCCATGCCTGGCG
The DNA here is from genome assembly GCA_041915035.1 of Xanthobacter sp. Taxonomy (GTDB): domain Bacteria; phylum Pseudomonadota; class Alphaproteobacteria; order Rhizobiales; family Xanthobacteraceae; genus Xanthobacter. The sequence continues at coordinate 9,042 of JAYSCE010000063.1, read as the reverse complement.
GACCGATGATGCACGACATGCAGAACATGCCCCACGCCATGGGCGGTCCGGCCCCGACGGCGGCCGATACCCCGTCCACGGCCGCGTTCAAGGCGGCCGGGGCGCAAATGCACAAGGACATGGACATCGCCTATTCCGGCGATGCCGACGTGGACTTCGTGCGCGGCATGATCCCCCACCACGAGGGGGCCGTCGCCATGGCCAAGGTGGAACTCGCCTTCGGCAAGGACCCCGAGATCCGCAAGCTCGCGGCGGGGATCATCAAGGCGCAGGAGGAGGAGGTCGCCTTCATGAAGGCCTGGCTTGCCCGCGCCGAGGCCCGCGCGCCAGCGAAGAAATAGCCGAAGCCCCGAACGAAAGAGACCCGCAAACGCAAGAGGCCCCGCCGGAGCGGGGCCTCATGACGAAAAGGAAAGGGAAAGGGCAGTCAGGTCAGACGGCGATGCGCTCGGCACCGGGCATCGGCTCACGCAGCACATAGCCGCGGCCCCAGACCGTCTCGATGTAGTTCTTGCCGGCGGACGCGTTCGCCAGCTTCTTGCGCAGCTTGCAGATGAACACGTCGATGATCTTCAGCTCGGGCTCGTCCATGCCGCCGTAGAGATGGTTCAGGAACATCTCCTTGGTGAGGGTGGTGCCCTTGCGGAGCGAGAGCAGCTCCAGCATCTGATATTCCTTGCCGGTGAGGTGGACGCGGTTGCCCTCCACCTCGACGGTCTTGGTGTCCAGGTTGACGATGAGGTCGCCGGTCTGGATCACCGACTGGGCATGGCCCTTGGAGCGCCGCACGATGGCGTGGATGCGCGCAACCATCTCGTCCTTGTGGAAGGGCTTGGTCAGGTAGTCGTCGGCGCCGAAGCCGAAGCCCTTTACCTTGTCTTCCGTATTGGCGAGGCCCGAAAGGATGAGGATGGGCGTCTTCACCTTCGCCACGCGAAGGGAGCGCAAGACCTCGAAGCCGGACATGTCGGGCAAATTCAGGTCAAGAAGGATGATGTCGTATTCGTAGACCTTGCCGAGGTCCACGCCTTCCTCACCGAGGTTGGTCGTATAGACGTTGAAGCTCTCGGTCTTCAGCATCAATTCGATGCCTCGGGCCGTAGCACTGTCGTCCTCGATGAGCAAGACGCGCATGGCTATCCCTTTCCTCGCAACTAGCCGAAAGGCGGCGGCGCCGACTTTCGTTGCTCGGCCATCGGGGTGATTCGCGTTACGTGTGTAGAATCGTTAACAGAACTCGATTCCTGCCCACAAGAGTCTGCGGAAAAATCTTTGTGCATGGGAGTCAAGACTGACTCCATTTCAGGCACTTAAGGTTTTTCCACAGCCCCACGCAAACCGTCCGACCACCCCTCGCCCGAGCCCCTTGATCCGGCGTCCGGTTGAGCGCGCGGCGGCGCATCACCCGAACCGTAGCGTCATCATTAACGAAGGCGGTAAACGATTGGTTGCCGACGGGGCGGTTCGTACGATTTTCCCGCTACGGCGACGCCGGAGGTAAGGAAAGGGCAACCAGCACAGGACATTCTCATCGCCCGGAAGCCCCGGCGCACATGGCAGGCAGGATGGCAGGCAGCATGCGCGACCACCGAGGGGCAGCGTCATTTGTACCGGAGTAGACGCCGATGAAGTCGCGTGACCCCCTCATCCGTGCCAAGCGGTTCCAGATCGACGATGCGCGCCGGCGCCTCGTCCAGATCGATACGATGATCGCCGAGTTCGAGCGCATGGCCCAGGATCTGGACCGCGACATCGCCGCCGAGGAGGCGCGCTCCGGCATCACCGATCCGCGGCACTTCGCCTATCCGCCGCTCGCGCTCGCCGCCCGCACCCGCCGTGACAATCTGCGCCGCTCGGCGGACGACCTCAAGGTCCAGCAGGACGAGGCCAAGGCCACGCTGACAGAGGCCGAGGCGGACCTCGCGCTGGTGGAGGCGGCTGGAGAGATGGACCGTTCCGCGCGTGTGGACAACGCGACCCGCCGCCCGCCGCTCAGGCCCAATGCGCCGGTGCGCTTCTGAGCGCGGTATAGCTTAAGTTTCAAGGGGGTACGCAGGTAACCGTTGCTGCGGTGCGGGACACGATTTTTTCCATCCGCGGCCGGTTCCTGCAACCTTGAGGCTTCCATTCGGGTCTGCCGCTCCGGTAGCTTCTGCTCGGCCAAACCCCGAGCACGAGTGTTCCGTGACTCCCCACCGCAAGGTCCATGCCCTCGTCGACGCGGTTGCCGCCGGCGATCTGCGCGCATTCGAGGAGCTTTATCGGCTGACCAGCCCGAAGCTCTACGGAATCGTGCTGCGCCTGCTGCGCCGCCCGGAGCTTGCCGCGGAAGCCGTGCGGCAGGCCTACCGGCGCGTGCGTTCCGAGGCGCATACCCTTCGGCAGAACGAAGACCCGGTGTGCTGGATGGTCTCCATCGCGCGAGGCTGCGCCCTCGACATGGCCTGGCAGCGGCCGGTGGGCGACGCCTTCGAGCCGTTCGACGCCGCCCAGCGCGGCAACGATCCCATCGCCTCGCCCCACCGCAGCCCGGCCTTGACGCGTCTCCTCACCTGCCTCGGCCGGCTGCCGGAAGAACGGCGGCGGATGCTGCTGCTCGCCTTCTATGACGGCTGGAGCTACGAGGCGCTGTCGGTCTATTTCGACGCGCCCGCGCCCGCCATCCGCGCCTGGATGGCCCGCAGCATCCACCAGCTGGGCGAGTATCTGGGGCGGCGGTCATGAGAGCCATCCCATGAGCCCCGCCTCGCCCGACCGCCTGCCCGAGCGCGTGGCGCCCCCGGATGCGGACCGCATCCTCGCCGCAGAATACGTGCTCGGCACCCTCGACAATGACGACCGCCGCCGCGTGCGCGCCCGGTGTGCCGCCGAGCCGCAGTTCGCCGCCCTCGTCCGCCTGTGGGAGCGTCGGCTTGCCCCGCTGCATGAGCTGGCGGTGCCGGTGATCCCCTCGCCGGACATCTGGCGGGCGATCGCCTCGGACCTGAGAAGCGCTCCGCCCGCGCTGCGCGGGGCCTCCCTGCCGCGCGGCATGTCGCCATCGCCCGATCCGCCGCGCCGTCCGGCTCTGCCGGAAGGCCGGCCGCTGCGGTCCGGGTCAGGGGAGGGGGCGGGCGCTGTTTCGCGGGTGCGGCGGCTGTTCGGCCTCGGCCGCAGCGCCGAGCCGGGCCGCTCCGAGCCTGCGC
>JAYSCE010000063.1:0-5847 GCA_041915035.1 Xanthobacter sp. | reverse complement strand
ACCCGGGCCGGGCGCCGGTCGGGGCGATCCGGGACGCGCGGTTGATGGGACAGCTGTCTCCTGTGCCGTCCGAGGTGGCGCATCCGGCGTTGCCCCGGCCGGAGAGCACGCCCATTGGCCCGCGGTTGCCGGAGCAGGCAGCGCCGCTGCAATTGGTGCCGCCTCCGCCACGCCCCCGTCCGGCGCCCGAGCCGCTCACGCCCCCACCGGCCTTCATGTTCCTGGAGCCGGATCCACCGCCGGAGCCGGAGCCCGTCGCCGAGGCGCCTGCGCCGGTCGGGGATGGCGCGTCTGTCGCAACGGCGTCGGTCGCGGAGAGCCTTCCGCCACCCACACCGGCTGCTGAGCCGCCTGAAGCAACGCCGCCGGAGGGACCGGCCGCGACCGGTCCGGAGCTGCCTGTGGTGCCGGAGCCGACGGCCTTGGCGGTGTCGGGTAATGTGCCGGATACGGTTGAGCCAGTGCCGGTCGCTCCCGTTTCCCCGCCGCCGGTTGAAACCGAGCAGGCCGCGCTGGAGGCCGCTCCGCCTTCCCTTGCCGAAGCTGTGCCTGAACCTGCCTCTGCGCCCAGGGCGCCGGACGTGATCGAGGCCCCGGAGCAGAAGCTGGAAGAGGGGGCAGAGGCGGTCGCTCCGGCTGCCGTGCCCGCAGATGCCGCCGAGGCGTCCTCCCCTGAAGCTGTGCCTCAGGAAGCGCCGGCAAGCGAACCTCCCTCCGCCGAGCCCCCCTCCGCCGATCCCGCCGCCGGCGAGAAGGCCGAGGAGGCGCCGCTGCCCGGATGGGCGGCCGAAGTCGCTTCCGGTGAGGTGTCCGCGCTGCCTGACGAGCCGAATCCGCCCACGCGCATCGTCGTGCGGCATGGCCACTGGCGCGGGATTTCGCTTCTCCTCGCGTTGCTCTGCCTGGGGCTGGGCGGAGTGGCGGCCTATCGCGAGTGGGTCTGGCCGGGTGAGGGCTATTGGGTCGCAGTGATGCAGGCGGAGCCGCTGCCGGCCGTCTCGGTCAGGATCGATCCGGACAGCGGCGCCCTGCACCTGCGGTCCTTCGCCCCGGCGCCGCCGGACGGCGAGACCTATCGCCTGTGGCTGGTTTCTCCGACCTCGGGCACGCGCTTCATCGGCGCCTTCTCAGCCGGCCTGTCGGAGCGCCTGCCGGACCTCGCGCGTCTCGGCCGGAAGGGCCTCGCCGGAACCGAACTGTTGGTCACGCGCGAGCCGGTAGAGCGGCCGGACACCTCGGCCGGGCCCGGCACGGCCGTCATCTACCGCGGGCGGCTGGTGCCGGAATGAACCGCCCGCGCCGCCCGCGCCGCGCGCGGCTGTCGGGCCGGCGGAGCTTTGTCTAGCGGGAGAGGTCGGCAGCAGCCGCGCCGTGGCTGGGCGTCTCCTGAGGCATGCTCGGTGCTCCCGCGGCGGCTGGGGGGGCCATGGCCGTGCGGTTTCGGCCCAGTGCCTTGCCGGAATAGAGCGCACCATCGGCCGCGACGATAAGGTCGGTGATGGTGTCCGGCCCGCCGCTTCCAGGCACGAAGGTTGCCGCCCCGATGGTGAGCGTGACGCCGAGTTTGTAGCCGGCCACGTCGCGAAGCTGCTCTTGCACCAGCAGACGCAGCCGCTCGGAGATGGCACGGGCCCCTTCCGCGCCGACCCCCGGCAGCAGAATGCAGAACTCCTCGCCGCCATAGCGCCCGGCGACATCATTGGGCCGGATGCTTTGCGGCACCAGGGCCGCGAAGCGCTGCAGCGCCAGGTCGCCCACGTCATGGCCGAAGCGATCGTTGACCGACTTGAAGTGGTCGAGGTCCGCCAGAAGCAGCGAGAACGGCTGTCGCCGGGCGCGGGCGCCGCGCAGCAGTTCCTCGCCCCGCTGGAGCGCCGCGCGGCGATTCAGCAGGCCCGTGAGGTCGTCGCGGGACGCAACCTTTTCCAGCACCATGTAAAGGCTGCCGAAGGTCCAGCAGATGGCGAGGCCGAGGCCGAGGATGACGACCAGCACCTCCGCCGGGCCGCCATTGCCCGGCAACGGCAGCAGACCGAACTGCACGCCGACGCCCCGAACCGTATAACCGGCGGCCACCGCGAGCAGGACAACGGCGGAAGCGACACGCGAGATGATCGGTCCGCCGCCGGGCGTCTGCATCAGGGCGCGTCCCGCTGTCGCACTCCAGCACCCGACAAGAATCGAGGTGATGGTGACGCGGTCCGCCATGTTGTTTCCGCTCCACAGCGACAGGCCGAGAAGCCCTGTACCGAGCAGAGCCACCGCCGCGACGGCGGCCAGCCGCGGCGTGCATTCGTCCAAGATGCGGATGCCGCTGTAGATGAGCCCCATACCGACGAGGATGCAGCCATTGCCGACCAGCGCGCTGACCGGAAGACCGATGTTGCTGCGCGCGGCGAGGAATACGCATCCGGCGGTGAGGAACAGGTTGGCGAGCGACCACACCAGCAGGCAGGACTGCTGCAACCGCCATCCCGCCAGGAGTTGCAGGGCAGCCAGAAGCAGGCCCACAACGGCCGAGACCGACAACACAGTCTGGACCTGGAAATCCATGTATTGGGCCGCTCCAGGACCGTTCGTCCGCGCAAAAGGAGAAAAGCTGGTTGTATGCGCCAATAGCGTGTAGTGCGCGTGCGCACAAGTCGTTCGTCCTACTATTGTACGGCGTAATTTTGTTTCCGATTGTGCACATCGATTTCCCATCCTCCGGCGGCCCGGCGGGGACCCGGAAACCGGGCTGGACGGTGCTTTCGGGCGGCGCAGCCTTCGCTATGATGCGCCTGCGCGGACGGGCCGGCGGCGCCGGATTCGTTTGTGGGAGACGACCCGCCGCCCGTGACGTCCCACCGCCTCGTGACCTCCCTGCCGCGCGAGACATCCCTGCGAGGATAAAATGGCCGATCCGACCCTTCCCCGCCCCGTCGACCGTGCCCTGGACCCGGCTTTCCGCCACGGCCAGTCCACCGAGCCGAACTATTCGGGCGTCGCCTCCTTCCTGCGCCGGCGCTATGCCCGCGACGGGGGCGGAGCCGAAGTGGTCGTCTGGGGGGTGCCCCTCGATGTGGCGGTGTCGAACCGGCCCGGCACGCGGTTCGGACCGCGCGCGATCCGCGCCGCCTCTTCCATCCTGGACGGCGATCCCTTCTACCCGTTCGGCTTCGACCCGTTCGAGACGCTGGACGTCGCCGATGGCGGGGATTGCGTATTCGACTATGGTCTGCCGGCCGGCATCCCCGGCGCCATTGCCGCACAGGCGGCCGCCCACTACGCCCGGGGCAGCCATCTCGTGACCCTCGGCGGCGACCATTTCCTGACCTATCCCATCCTCCGGGCGCTCACGGCGCGCCTCGGCCAGCCTGTGGCACTAGTGCAGTTCGACGCCCATCAGGACACCTGGGACGACAATGGCGACCGCGTGGACCACGGCACCATGATCACCAGGGCGGTGAAGGACGGACTGATCCGGGTCGACCGTTCGATCCAGGTGGGCATCCGGACCCATGCACCGCGCAGCTACGGCATCGAAATCGTCCACGGCAACGTGGCGGGCGAGATGGGGCCGGCGGCGCTGGCGCGGCACATCTGCGAGCGGGTGGGGGATGCGCCGGTCTATCAGAGCTTCGATATCGACGCCCTCGACCCCGCCTTTGCGCCCGGCACCGGCACGCCGGTGTGCGGCGGCCTCTCCACCCGCGAGGTGATCGCCTGCCTCAGGCGCCTCGGTGCGCTCGACCTCAAGGGGTTCGACGTGGTGGAGGTGTCCCCGCCCTACGACCACGCGGAGATCACGGCACTCGCCGGCGCGACGCTCGCCTCGCTCTATCTGTGCCTGCTGGCGGAGCGCAAGGAGGGCGGACGGTCGCCGGCGCTTTAGGCGAAAGGCGCAGGCAGGATGGCAGTACCTTTTGCGGTGCGAACCAGATAAGGAAAGGCCTCACTGAGCGTCAGACGCTGGGGGAGGGAAGAGATGGGGAAGGGGCCTGCCGTCTCGGCCTATGTCCTGCCGATCCTGGGTGGTCTGCTGGCTCTGACGTTCTTCCTGTGGCCGGACCTCTCGCCGGCCGCCTCCGGCGTCCTGCCTGGATTGCTTGCCGCAGGCTCGGTCGCGCTCCTGTGCGGCTCGGCCTTCTCGGCCGTCGGCCATGCGGATGTGGTGGAGGCCCGGCTCGGCCAGCCCTGGGGCACCCTGGTCCTCACGCTCTCTGTCACCGTCATCGAGGTGTCGGTGATGGCCTCGATGATGCTCAACGGAGAGAACAACCCGACGCTCGCCCGCGAATCGGTGCTCTCCGTGCTGATGATCGTGAATGCCGGCATCGTCGGCCTGTGCCTCTTGCTGGGCAGCATCCGCCACCGTGAGCAGACCATCCAGCAGCAGGGCGTCTCGGGCTATCTCTCGGCGACGATCGCCCTCGGGGTGATGCTGCTGATCCTGCCCAGTGAGACTCGCGCCGGAGCCACCGGCATCTTTTCGCCGTTCCAGCTCATCTACATGTCGGCGATCGCGCTCGCGCTCTACGCGGCCTTTCTCTACATGCAGACGGTCCGTTACCGGGAGCATTTCGACGCCCAGCCGCAGGGGCATGCGGAGGAACCGCCGGAGCTGCCGGCCTTCATCTTCGCGATCGTCATGCTGTTGGCGAGCCTTGGTGCGGTGGTCGCGCTCTCGAGCTGGGTGGCGATGACCTTCGAGGACTTCCTTGCCCATTTCTCCCTGCGTGACCCGGATGCCGTGATCGGTGCGCTGGTGGCGACGCTCATTCTTCTTCCGGAAGGTCTGTCGGCCGTGCGTGCCGCCGCCCGCAACCATTTGCAGCATTCTCTCAACATCGCCCTCGGCTCGGCGCTCGCTACGGTGTCGCTGACCATTCCGGCCATGGCGTTCATCAGCGTCATGATCGGGCGGCCCATGGTGCTCGGCCTCGACAACGAGGACCGGACCATGCTGCTGCTCACCTTCGTCCTCTCGGTACTGTCCTTCGGCACGGGAAAGACCAATGCGCTCAATGGTGTGGTCCACCTGATCGTGTTCTGCGTCTATGTGATGCTGCTGTTTGCCCCCTAAAGAGCGGATCGGCCCCTGCCCGGCGGTGGACATCGGGCGGGGCGGATGGCATGTTCCGCGCGACTTGAACGAGGCGCGGGCCGTGAAGAACCTTCTGCTCTACATCTTCACCTGGTGGAACAAGCAGACCGTCGGCACCATGTGGTGGACGAAGCGGTTCGGTGAGCTTGTGGGCGAGGACGAGTTCGGCAATCGCTACTATCGCACCAAGGGCGGTGCGGTCGACCCAACGCTGGGTTTTGAGCGCCGCTGGGTCATCTATCCCGGCTATGCCGAAGCCTCGACCATTCCGCCCGGTTGGTGGGGCTGGATCCACCACCGCGTGGATACCCCGCCGGTGGACGAGACCTACACCCCCCGCTCTTGGCAGAAGCCGCACCGCCGCAACATGACCGGCACGCCCGGCGCCTACCGCCCCAAGGGATCGGTGCTGGCCGGCGGCCTGCGTCCCCGCGTCACCGGCGACTACAAGGCCTGGACGCCCGGCGAATAGGTCGGCCCGCCGCGCATTGGGATCGCGCTGCATCCTTGCAGGGTTTGCTTTCTGAGGCGGCTCCCCGGTGCCGCCTTGCCACCGCCTGATTCAGGCGGTCAGAAGGGAAGAGAGGCCGGACCGCTTCCCGGTCGCGCCGCCTTCATTCCACGGGTCCACAGACTTATGCGCTTCCTCTGCTCCGTTTCGCTGCTGGCCGCCGGCCTGATTGCCGCCGCGATGCCTCAGGCGCTGGCGCAGAGCCGCGGCACCATCGAGCAGACGCCCCTGCCGCCGCCCGGAACGATTC
>JAYSCE010000062.1:0-12825 GCA_041915035.1 Xanthobacter sp. | reverse complement strand
CAACGACCTGTCCCGCGTCTCTGAGGTGGGCAGCGTGAAGGTGCCGGTGCTGTGCGGGCTGGAGACCTTCGCGAGCGTCCATCACCTCGTCTCGGTCATCGACAGCCGGCTGAAGCCGGGCCTTGGCCCTGTGGACCTCCTGAAGGCCTGCTTCCCAGGCGGCTCCATCACCGGCGCGCCGAAGATCCGCGCCATGGAGATCATCCACGAGCTGGAGCCCTCCCCGCGCGGAGTCTATTGCGGCTCGGTGGCGTGGATCGGCTTCGACGGGGCAATGGATTCCTCCATCGTCATCCGCACCATCACCCGCTCCGGCGACACGCTGCTGACCCAGGCGGGCGGCGGCATCGTCGCGGATTCCGATCCGGCGGACGAATATGAGGAAAGCCTCGTGAAGCTCTCGCCGATGCTGCGTGCGCTCTCGGGAGCGGGTGCATGAAGCTGTTCCTCGGCTCCGCGCTGGTAGACGAGGCGGATGCCTCCATCTCCCCCTTCGATCGCGGCTTCACGCTGGGCGACGGGCTCTTTGAGACGCTGCGGGTGAAGGGTGGCAAGGTGCTGCGCATGGACGTGCACCTCGCGCGCCTCGCCGCCGGGGCCGACGTGCTGGGGATGTCATTGCCGGCCATCGATCTCGCGGTGGCGCTGGCACAGACCGCCGAGGCCAATGGCCTGAGCGAAGGCGTGCTGCGCCTGACCCTCACCCGTGGCACCGGCCCGCGCGGCGTGCTGCCGCCGGCCGAGCCGAAGCCAACCCTCGTCATCACCGCCGCACCGCTCTCCCCGCCCTTGCCTGCCGCGCGTCTGGTGATCGGCCAAGCCACCCGCCGCAACGATCGCTCGCCGCTGGCACAGGTGAAATCGCTGAACTATCTCGACGGCATCCTCGCCCGGCAGGAGGCCGCGCGGCGCGGTGCGGATGATGCGGTGATCCTCAACACGCGCGACGGCGTGGCCGAAACCTCAATCGCCAACCTGTTTGCCGTTATCGACGGCGCGCTGGTGACGCCGCCGCTATCAGAGGGCGTGTTGCCCGGTATCATGCGTGCCCAGGTGCTTGCTGCCGGAGCGACGGAGCGGCCGCTTACTGTGGACGACCTTGCATCGGCGGATGAAATCCTGCTCACCTCCGCGCTCGGCATTCGCTCCGTGGCGACCCTGAAAGGCCGCGCCCTGCGCTCCACCGCGGCCGCCGACCGCCTGCGCGGGCTGATCGAGGGTGCATGAGACGGCCAGCATGAGCGCGCCGACGCTCAAGACGCCCCGCCTTCTGCTGCGCCCATGGCAACCGTCCGACCGCGACGCCTTGTGGCGGATGCAGTCCAATCCGCGCACCATGGAATTCCTGATGCCCGTCGCCGACCGAACCGCCAGCGATGCGGTGGCGGATCGCGCCGAGGCGCATTTCGCGTGCCACGGCTTTGGCCTGTGGGTGGTGGAGGTGCCGGGTATTGCCGAGTTCGTCGGATATTGCGGGCTCGTCCATGTGCCCTACACGGAGCACTTCACCCCGGCCGTGGAGATCGGCTGGCGGTTCGATCCGGCCTTCTGGGGCCAGGGCTACGCCACCGAGGCGGCGCGGGCGGCGCTGGACTTCGGGTTCGAAAAGCTTGGACTGGACGAGATCGTCGCCATAACCGTTCCGGCGAACCTTCGCTCGCGAGCGGTGATGGAGCGGCTCGGCATGGCGCGGGACGACGGCGGGGATTTCGACCTGCCCTCCACCCCGCCGGGGCACCCGTTGGGGCGGCAGGTGCTTTACCGGCTCAGGCGGTCACAAGCGCGGGCCTGACCACCACCGCCTCGATGAGCTCGGCGGCATCCCTCACGCCGCGCCCCTGCGCCATCTCCGCCGCGATGCGCCGGGCGTTCTCGCGATAGCGCGGCTGCTCCAGCACGGCGCGCAATGCTGCCGTGAGCCGCTTCTGGCTGGCGCGGCCGGCGGGCACCACCTCGGCAACGCCCGCATAGGCGAGGCGCGCGGCCGTGGCCGGCTGCTCGAAGGCGATCGGCATAGCGACGAGCGGCACGCCCTCGGCCATGGCATCGAGCACCGTGTTCATGCCGCAGTGAAGTACCGCCGCCGCGCAGCGCTTCAGCACCTCCTGCTGCGGCACGAACGACCGCACCTCGGCAAGCTCACCCAGCCGCGCGGCCTCAGCCTCCGAGAGCAGCCCGCCATGGGCCATGAGGAGGCGCACGCCGACCTCCCGCGCCGCCAGCGCGACCTTTCGGAACAGATCGGCCCGCGCGCCCTGCAATGTGCCCAGCGAGCAGAAGACGAGTGGCTTGTCCCCCACTTCCGGCAGCGGTGCCGTCGCGGTCGGAATGGCAGCCGCATCGCGCCAGGGAGAGCCGTAATGGAAGGTTGCGGGCAGCTCGGTGCGGGGGAAATCCAGTCCCCTCGGCATCTGGGCTACCGTCAGCAGCGGCGAGAAGCCGCCGTCGGCGAACGGGTCGAGCCCGAAGGCTTCACCATGCCGCGCCAACACCTTGCGCGTGGACGACATGAGGAAATCAGTGACGCGATAGCCGCCCTTGTTGCGGACCAGCGCCTTATCGCCTTCCTCATAAGGCCAGGGCACGAACGGCGGCGGCACGCCGACCTCGCGGTTGAGCGGCAGCGCCGTCGCGGTGGAGATCACCGGCAGGCCGAGATGGCGCGCCACCAGCGTACCGGCCGCCTCCGTCTGGTCTGCGATCACCACGTCCGCGCCGATGTCGCGGAGCACGCCGGGCAGGTCTCGACACAGCATGTCCGTCTGCGCGGCGGTGGCCTTGAGCGTGCCGAGCAGGCCGAACAGTCCGGTAGGCTTGGCAAGGCGGTTCACATAGGCGTCGAGGGCGCCGGCGGGATAATCCCGCGCGCCGACCGCCGCGAAGCCCGCTCCCTTCCCCCTCACCAGCCGCTCGGCATCCCCCATGTGGACGAAAGTGACGCGATGGCCGCGCGCACCCAGTTCGCGGGCGAGCACCAGCAACGGGTTGTAATGCCCTGGCAGCGGCGGGGCGACGACGGCGAAATGGGTCATCGCGGCCGCGTCCACAAATGCTTGGGGCGCGGCGGCTGAGGCCCGCTGCGACGGGTGGAGAGCGCAAGGCCGATGCCCTGCATGAGGTAGCCGATCTTCTGCGCCTTGGTCGTTGATACGCGCGCATCCCACGCGTGCGCCCCGCGTCGGCGCACCTCGGTGCCGATGGCGCGATAGACGCAGCGGGCCGCGCCCACGGCAGCGGCGGCGCGGAACGGCAGCGCGCCCATGCCGATCACCGCCTGTTCGTAATAGGGCTCGGCCACATCCAGCAGCCGCGCGACGGCGGCGGCCACCTGCGCACGATGCTCGGGCGCGGCGATCTCGCTCTCTGGCACGCCTTCCATGTCAAGGAAGGTGCCCGGCACATAGATGCGGCCGATGCCGGCATCCTCGATCACGTCGCGGGAAATGTTGGTGAGCTGGAAGCCGAGGCCGAGGTCGCTCGCCCGGTCCAGCACCACCTCGTCCCGCGCCCCCATGATGAGCGCCATCATCACCCCCACCACGCCGGCCACGTGGTAGCAGTAGGTGAGCGTGTCATCGAGCGTCTCGTAGCGGCGGCCGTCCACATCCATGCGGAAGCCCTCGAGCAGGTCGAGGGGATAGCGCTCGGGAATGTCGTTGCGGCGAACCACCTCGGCGAAAGCGGCGAAGGCGGGGTGGGAAGACGGCACGCCCCGATAGGCGCGGCGGGTCTCCTCGAACAGGGCCTCCAGCCGCTCGGTCGGCGTCTGTGCGCTCGCGATGCGGCCGTGGCCCAGATCCTGCCCATCCACCACGTCGTCACAGTGGCGGCACCATGCATAGAGCATCACCGCGTCCTCGCGCATGCGCGGCGCGAACAGGCGGGCAGCGGCGGCGAAGCTCTTGGAGCCCTTGGCGATGGCCTCCTCGCTCGCGCCCACCACATCCGGAGCGGCGTCCGTCCCGCTCATGCGGGGGACCGGGCGGCGATGCTGAGGTCTTCGAGGATGAGACCGGCCGTCGCCTTGGCCGATCCCACCACCCCGGGCACGCCCGCGCCCGGATGGGTGCCGGCCCCGGCGAAATACAGATTGGCGATCTTGTCGTCGCGGTTGTGCGGGCGGAACCAGGCCGACTGGGTGAGAATCGGCTCCACCGAGAAGGCCGAGCCGAGATGCGCCGAAAGCTCGTCCCGGAAGCCGAACGGCGTGAGGATGCGCGTGGTGACGAGACTTTCCTTCAGCCCAGGCAGCAGGCGCTGCTCCAGATGGCCGAGGATGCGGTCGCGATACTTCGGCCCCTCCACCTCCCAGTCGATCTCCGCCTTGCCGAGATGCGGCACGGGAGAGAGCACGTAGAAGGCCGTGGAGCCCTCCGGCGCCAGCGATTTGTCCGTCACGGTCGGCGCGTGGAGATAGAGCGAGAAATCGTCCGGCAGGCGCGGGCCCTTGAAGTTCTCGTCCACAAGGCCGCGATAGCGCGGGCCGAACAGTACGGTGTGGTGCTGGAGGTGATCCCACGTCCGGTTGGCGCCGAAATAGATGACGAATAGCGACATGGAATGCCGCTTCTTCGCGAGCTTGGCGCCCTCCGCCTTTCCCCGCGCGTTGTTGCGCATAAGGTGGGCATAGGTGTGCACCACGTCGGCATTGGAGGCGACGAGGTCGAATGGGATCTTCTCCCCGCCCACGCGCACGCCGGTGGCGCGGTCGCCCTCGACAACGATCTCATCGACCTTGGCGGAGAGATGGATCGAGCCGCCGAGGTCGGTGAACAGCTTCACCATGCCACGCACCAGCGCACCGGTGCCGCCGCGCGGGAAGAACACGCCCCATTTGCGCTCCAGCGCATGGATGAGGGCATAGATGGAGGAGGTGGAGAAGGGATTTCCCCCCACCAGCAGCGAGTGGAAGGAGAAAGCCTCCCGCAAGTGCTCGTCCTTGATGAAGCTCGACACCATAGAATAGACCGAGCGCCACGCCTGGAGCTTCGCCAGCTGCGGCCCCGCCTTCATCATGTCCGAAAAATTCAGGAAGGGCACGGCGCCGAGCTTGAGGTACCCCTCCTCGAACACCGCCTTGGAATAGGCGAAGAAGCGCCGGTAGCCCTCCACGTCCGCCGGATTGAAGGCGGCGATCTGGGCATCGAGGGCGGTCTGCTCGTTCACATAATCGAACTGCCGGCCGTCCGACCAGAGCAGCCGGTAGAAGGGCGAGACCGATATCAAGTCCACATAGTCGCTGAGACGCCTGCCGGCCGCCGCGTAGACCTCTTCGAGGCAGGACGGGTCGGTGATGACGGTCGGCCCGCCATCGAAGGTGAAACCCTTGTCCTCATAGACATAGGCCCGGCCGCCGGGCTTGTCCCGCTGCTCGAACACGGTGGTGGCTATGCCCGCTGCCTGCAGGCGGATGGCAAGGGCGAGCCCGCCGAAGCCGGACCCGATGACGGCGGCGCGGCGGGGGGACTTGGTGACGTCGAGCATTATCTGGGACCGATAGCGGATTTTGTTTCGGGCAGGCAGGAAAGCGCCTTCAGCACCGATACGGGCGGACGGCCTGTAAGGATGCGTGCCTTGTCCTTGAAGGTGAGGCGATCCCCGTAGAAGCGCTGGATCAGCTCCTCGGGCAAGCGGTAAAAGCGCTCGAGGATGGCGTAGCGGCGATCCGGCGCCGCGGCGCGGAAAAGCATCCGGTTGAGCAGCCGGAAGAAGCCGCGGCTTTCCCAGCGCTGAGCGGCGTGCTGGCGCACGAAGGCGGAGATCGCGGGGCCTGACAGGTCCGGAAGTTCGCTGACGAGGTCCGCGAGTTCCAGCGCATCGGGCAGGGAATAGCCGGTGGTAGGGTGGAACAGCGCGGCGCGCAGGCCGACCCGCGCGACACCCTGAGGCGCCTCGGCCAGGAAAGCGGTGATGTCGCCACCGAGCGCGATGGGCAGGATGCCCTCCTCCTCCCGCACCACATGGTCGATCTCCCAGCCCTGCGCGGCGGCATAGGCGGCGATGCGGCCGCGCAGTGTCTCGATGGGGAGTTCGGCGCCGCTGGAATAATAGGTGTCCTCGATCAGCAGCGTCTGCGGGTCCAGCGGCAGCACATAGACGAAGCGATAGCCGTCGATCTGCTCCACCCGCGCATCCATGATGAAGGGCCGGTGCAGGCCGTGCGGACGGGTGAGCTGCACCTCCTGGCCAAGAAACTTCTGGAATCCCAGGTCGAGATGGCGGGACGAGACCGGACCCCGGCCGTCGATGACCGCTCCCGCATCGATGCGCTCGCCGCCGGCGAGGACCACATGATCGGCCGCCACATGGGCCACCTTGGCGTTGAGGCGGATGGAGGGGTTGAGGCGTTCGTGCATCACCTGCGACAGCCGCTCGGAGGTGATGGTGCCGTAGTGGCCCTTGAGAATACGGGAATAGGCCGGGAAGTGCACATCGTGCCCCATCCACACATGGGCGCGGAACGGGCTGAGGAAGGCGTGCTGCATGCGGCCGAAGTCGCTGGAATGGTAGGACCAGCTATGGTTGCCGCCCACGCTTTCGCCAGCCTCCAGCAGCAGCACGCGAGCCCGGCTGCGCCGCTCGGCGATGCGGGCGGCGATCAGGCAATTGGCGAGCCCGGCACCGACGAATACGATATCCATGCCCGCCCCGATCCGTTGCCCAATTCCCTTGGGTTGCGCCTCCTGAAACTCGAATAAAGGGCGGCCGGCCGCGTGTCACCCCCTGCGTCAGGATGGATGCGGCCTGGTGCCGCTGCGACTCGGTCTCACTTGCGGGTGGCCCGGCCGAGACTTACCTCACGGGAGCACACTGCGCCGGCGAACAATCGCCAGACCCGCGTGACGCCGGACGGGCAAACGCCCCCATCGGCCCGGGAGAAGACATGAACGAACAACATTGGCCGAGACTCTCGCCCCTTTCGACGGGCGTGAGAGGCCGTTGCCCCCGCTGCGGCGAGGGCCACCTCTTCAATGGCTTCCTGACGATTGCCCCGTCCTGCGAAGTCTGCGGGCTCGACTATTCCTTCGCCGATCCGGCGGATGGCCCGGCCTTCTTCGTCATGTGCTTCGCGTGCGTGCCGGCGGTTCTGTTCGCCATCTGGCTGGAGGTGGCCTTCCAGGCGCCCTATTGGGTTCACCTCGTGACCACGTTGCCCCTGCTGCTGCTCACCTGCATCCCGCCGCTGCGGCCGTTGAAGGGCTGGCTGGTGGCGAGCCAGTATTATTACAAGGCCGAGGAAGGCCGCCGCGTGATCACCCCGTCCGCCCCCGAGGGACGGACGGGCGCCTGATCGCCGTCAGCGGCCGAGCCCCATGGCGTGGGGCAGCCAGAGGGTGAGGCCGGGAATGTAGGTGATCGCGAGCAGCGCGATCATCAACGGCACCAGCCACGGCAGGATGGCCATGGTGGTGCGTTCCACCGAAAGCCTCGCCACCCGCGCCAGCACGAACAGCACCATGCCCAGCGGCGGGTGCAAAAGCCCGATCATCAGGTTCAGCGTCATGATGAGCCCGAAGTGGATCGGGTCGATGCCGAGCTTGAGCACGATGGGCAAAAGAATCGGCACCAGGATCGTGATGGCCGCGATGGTGTCGATGAAGCAGCCCACGAACAGGATGAGCAGGTTCGCCAGCGCCAGGAACACCCATTTGTTCTGGGTGAAGCCGAGGATAGCGTCCGACAGCATCTGCGCCGCCTGACTCGCCGTAAGCAGCCACGCAAAGATGGACGCCGCGGTGACGATGAACAGCACCGAGGCCGTTGTCTCGATCGTGTCGAAGGTCGCTTTGGCCAGCGTCTTCAGCGTCATGGAGCGGTAGCGCACCAGCCCCAGGAACAGCGACCAGATCACTGCGGCCACCGCCGCCTCTGTGGGCGTGAACCAGCCGAGCGTCATGCCGCCGATAAGGATCACCGGCGTCATCAGCGCCATGACGGCGGAAAAATCGAAATACCAGTCGAGCGCCACGAGCACCGCGAGGGCGATGAGCACCGCCTGATTGGTTGAGAGCCCCAGCGCCATCATCACATAGACCGCCGCCGGGAACGCCAGCACGATCACCACCTCGATGCCGGCCGAAAGCAGCCGCCCCCAGTTGAAGGCGGCGTCAGAGCCCCAGCCGTTGCGGCGGGCGAAATAGGCGACCGTCGCCATCATCAGCAGCGTCATCACCGCGCCGGGCACCACCCCGCCCAGGAACAGCGCGCCGATGGAGACGTTGGCCAGCATCCCGTAGATGACGAAGGGCAGGCTCGGCGGGATGATCGGCCCGAGCGTCGCCGAGGCAGCGGTGACACCGACCGAGAATTCAGTGGAATAGCCATGATCCTTCATGGCCTTGATCTCGATGGTGCCGAGCCCGGCCGCATCAGCGATGGCGGTGCCGGACATGCCGGAGAAGATCACAGAGCCGATGATGTTCACCTGCCCCAGGCCGCCACGCATCCAGCCCACCAGCGCCACGGCGAAGGCATAGATGCGGCCGGTGACCCCGGCGATGTTCATGAGATTGCCGGCGAGGATGAAGAACGGCACCGCCAAGAGCGGAAAGCTCTCCACGCCGGCGATCATGCGTTGGGCGATGACCACGTCCGGCACCGTGCCGCTGACGAGGATGTAGACCAGCGACGCCCCGGCCATGGAGATGGCCACCGGCACGCCGCAGAGCATAAGGAAGAGGAACCCGCCGATGAGCAGCCACATGGCTCAGTCCCCCTTGTGATCGTAGGTGCCCTCGAACGCCTCGGGGCGTTCGAGCACGCTGTAGCCGCGGCGGATGTTGCCGATGGCGACCTGGACCGAGCGGATCAGCATCATCACGAAGCCGAACAGGACCGCGTAGTAGACCACGCTCTTCGGCGCATTGACCATCACCATAGGCTCGTCACCGACGAGGGCGATGTAGCGCACCATCAGCCACACGCCGTAGGCGATGAAGCTGGTGCGCACGAGGTCCACGAACAGCGACAGCACCCGCCCCGCCGGCTCCGGAATGAAACGGTAGATGAGGTCCACCTGGATGTGGCGGGAGAGCCGCACGCACATGGCCGCGCCGATGAACACCACCGCCACGAGGCAATAGGTGGCGAGTTCCTCGGTCCAAGAGAAGCTGTCGTTCAGCACGTAGCGGGTGAAGAACTGGGTGAAAACCAGCCCCGCCATGATCCAGAAGATGGCGAGGGTAATCCAGTCCTCGAAGGCGTAGCCGGAGAGGTCCACCTCCTCCTGCTGCTCGAACGTATGGGCGAGTTCCTCGCCGGTGACGCGGGTGTGGACTTCTTGGGCCATGAAGGGGTCCGGGCTGGGGGAGAGGTGCGCGCGGAAATTCAGGAAGGCAGAGCGTGCCCACCGCCGTCATCCCCCGGCTTGTCCGGGGGATCCACGTCTCGGCAAAGCTGAGCCTCAGGTACGAAAACCGACCGAGCTGGGTCGTGGATGCCCCGGACAAGCCGGGGCATGACGAACGCGGAGGCAATGGTGATGCGGGAGCCGAGCGCTTCCGCCCAGCCTCACATGTTGCTCTTGATGGCCTGGATGCGGTCCCAGTCGGCCTTGCGATAGCCGAAGCTCTCGAAGGTGATGTTCTTCATCACCGTGTCGCGGAAGTCGGCCGTGTCCACCTCCACCACGTTGAGGCCCTTCTGCTTGAAGATGTCGAGCAGTTCCTTCTCCCGCTGCGCCACCTCGGCCGTGGCCTTGGCGGCCGCCTCCTGGGTGACCTCGGTGAAGATCTTCTGGTCCTCGGGCGAGAGCTTCTTCCACAGGCTGCCGGAGATAATGGTGTTGAGATGATCCACGATGTGGCCCGTCAGCACGATATTCTTCTGCACCTCGTAGAATTTCTTCGCCTCGATGGTGGTGAGCGGGTTCTCCTGCGCGTCCACCGTGCCGTTCTGGAGGGCGAGATAGACCTCGGCGAAGGCGATGGGGGTGATATTGGCGCCGCAGGCCTTCGGCATGGCGAGATAGGCCGGGGCGTCCGGCACCCGGATCTTGAGACCCTTCATCTCGGCGCAGGTCTTGAACGGCTTGTTGGAGGTGGACTGGCGCACGCCATAATAGGTCACGGCGACGATGTGGTTGCCGGTCTTGTCCTCGTAGCCCTTGGCGAGATCCTTGAAGACATCGCTCTTGGCGTAGGCCAGCAGATGGTCGGCGTCGCGGAAGGTATATGGATAGTAGGTGACGCCGATGGGCGGATAGGCTTTTCCGGCAAAGCTCGAGCCGGAGATGATCATATCCACGGTGCCGAGCGTCAGGCCCTGGTTGATGTCGCTCTCCTTGCCGAGCTGCGAGGAGGGATAGACATCGATCTGGTAACGCCCGTTGGTGCGCTTGGCGATTTCGCCGGCCGCCCATACCGAGGCGGTGTGGAACGGCTCGGACGGCTCGTAGACATGCGCCCATTTGAGCTTGGTCTGGGCGCTGGCCGGCCCGCCAAAGGTGAAGGCAGCCGCAAGGGCAAGAGGCAGGGCTAGCGCGGCCGCAAGGCCACGGCGACGGTCGATCATCAATTTCCTCCCACACGGAATGCGGCGTCTTTGTCCGCTTGGTGCGATGCGGCGTGTTCCGGTCGGCTAAATCGTTTTGATCCGCAGCCGGATGCCGCTCTGCCCCATGGTACTCGGTCCCAAGCGCGGGGCAAGGCTCATGTCGACACGAGTCACAATTGCCCGCCTGACGTGTGCAGGGGGCGGTGACCGCCTAGCGGGCCGGAGCGGATGCGCCCTCGCCCGCCACCTCATGCCCCCCGCTTCCCTTCTGCGCGAAGAACTGCGTGACACTGGCGGCGATGGCTCCGGCCATGCGATCGCGGCCAGCCTCGGAGGTGAGCTGCTTCAGATCGTCGGGGCTCGACATGTAGCCGAGTTCCACCAGCACCGACGGCACGTCGTGCGCGCGCAGCACGCGGAAGCCGGCGGATTTGAGCGGCGTCCCGTGCAGCCGCGTCGCGCCCTTCATGCTGCCGACCAGGGTGCGGGCGAACAGGGCCGAGAAATTTCGCGTCTCCCGCCAGGCGAGATCCACGAGAATGCCGGCAACCTCGTCGGTCTCGTCGGAGAGATCGACCCCGGCGATTAGGTCCGCCTTGTTCTCCTTGTCGGCCAGATGGGCCGACTCCGCATCGCTGGCGGTCTCCGACAGGGTGTAGACGCTGGCACCGCGCGCCCTGCCGTCGCCACGGGCGAGCGCATCCGCATGGATCGAAATGAACAGGTCCGCCCGATTGGCGCGGGCGATGCGCACCCGATCGGCAAGCGGGATGAAAGTGTCGGTAGTGCGGGTCAGCACCACGCGATACCCGCCGGCGTTCTCCAGCCGGTCGCGCAGGGCGAGGGCAGTTTCCAGCACGATCGTCTTCTCGACGAAGGCCGAATAGCCGGAGGTGCCGGAATCGATGCCGCCATGGCCGGGATCGATGACGATGACCGGGCGCGTGTCGCCGGCCTGCGGCGTTTCGACAGGCGTCGCCGGTAGCGTGGTGCGCTGCTCGGCCTCGGTCGCGATGGAGCGGGCGAAGGCATCAGGGTCGGCCTTGACCAGATCGACCACCAGACGGGCGGGTTGGTCGTCCACCGCGTCCCGCACGAACGCCTTGTCGATGGCGACCGGGCCGGACACCTCCAGGACCATGCGCGCCTTGCCCGGCGCAAAGACGCCGAATCGGTAGGCCGTCACCAGTCCCCGCCGCAACTGGCTCGATTCCGGCTTCAGGGCAAAGGTCACGTCGGAAAGGTCGAGAATCACCCGGGGCGGGTTGGCCAGGGTGAAGGCGCGGAAAGAGGGGGCACGATCCAGATCGACGACGAGGCGCGTGCGCTTCGCGTCCCCGGCGAGGCGAGCCTCCCGCGCCACCGCCGGTGCGGCCGTTTCCCCCTGCGCCTGAGCAGGCCCGGTTCCGAACGCCGAAAAAACGAACAGGAGCAGGAAAGCGGCAATTCGGGCCGTAATCCGCAGACGGGCGGACGTATCGAGAACGGACAAGGCGGCGGGGCCGGGCCGGCGTCGCATCATCGAAATCTCACCCTCGTGCTGGTCCGCTTCGGCGTGCATCCGGAGCGGGCCACAGGAGAGGGGCAGGCATAAGGCGGCGGGTGTAAACGAGCCGTTGACGGAGCGTTATAGCCATCCGACGCGAGGTTCGGGACGCATGATCCTTGCCAAGCGGGAAGTCGGACGGGTAAGAAGGGAACCGTACACAGTTCGCGTTCCGGAACAGGCTCTTCGGCCCCGGTTGCCGCGGCTGCCGCTGGGCGTGTCGGGAATTCAGGCGGGTCGCCACGCATGCGACAGCCCGGAATCAAGGCACCCCCAATTGCCGATGGCGGCACCCTCAGGGACGAACCCCCGTCACCGAGGACCCTTTCAGCAAGCGCCCAAGCGGCGCGGGCGGCATGCCTCGAAACCAGCTTCGCCGATGGTCCGCGAGGGGACGATCTGGGGAATCGGGCGAGTGTGTACCGTGGCCGGAACGAGGCGCCCGCCTCCGCCCCGGCCTGAACCCTTCATCGAGGAGCGGGTAGCCGAGGGCATGGAATTTTTTCCGCACGACATGCGCGCTGAGCGCGCTTCCGTGTGCCCCGCCCCCGAGCGTGCGAGCGACGCGCTTGGGCGTACCTGCGCCCCCCCTTCTTCCTCACGTCATCACATCCGGCGCCAGAACGGCGTCGCGGCAGCGCCCGAAGGGGTCGAGCCGCGGCCGTCGCGGAGCATTGCTCCCGGCGCCGTGAAGAGAGATTTCCATGGCCAACAAGATGCTCATCGATGCGACCCACCCGGAGGAGACCCGGGTCGTGGTCGTGCGCGGGAACCGGGTCGAAGAG
>JAYSCE010000061.1:0-12933 GCA_041915035.1 Xanthobacter sp. | reverse complement strand
CGCGAACACGCCGGCGCGGGCGCGGCGCATGACCTCGACCTCCACGAAGGGATAAATGAGGGTGTCGTAGAGGTTCATCGATCAATCCCGGGCGCCGGTGTCGCGTGAAGGCGGCCGGCCGGATCTGTCATCGTCCTGCCCTTGCGCTTGGCCGGGGAGCCGATCCGGTGGGTTGGAGGAACCGGACCGGCCTTGGCCGGGGCCCGTGGTCCCCGGCCAAGCGCAAAAGCAACGATGATGCGTCCAAAAGACCAGCGCCGAGCCGGTCGGTGAATGATGGGTCAGAAGCGGACCGGCGCAGGGCCGGTCGGCGATTGTCTTGGTCAGGCTGCGTCGGGGCAGGGGATGGCGTCGTCCCGCCACGCTTCGCCCATGCGGCGGGCCTTGAGCAGGTTCTCCGGGCCGAGCGCTTCCGCGGTCGGACCCCAGGCGACGGGGGTGCGCGCCAGCAGCAGAGTCTGCGGGAAAGTCGCGCGCACCAGGTCGAAATCATGCAGTACCGCGATCACGGTGCGCTTCTCGCCATGCCAGCGGCGAACGAGGTCCACGAGGTCCGACACGGTCTTGGCGTCGAGGGCCGTGAACGGTTCGTCGAGCAGGATCACGCGTGCGTCCTGCAGCAGCAGGCGGGCGAACAGGGTGCGCTGCATCTGCCCGCCGGAGAGCGTGCCGATGGGCCGGTTCTCGAAGCCTTCGAGGCCGACGGCGGCGATGGCATGCTCGATCTTCTCGCGATCGGCACGGCCGATGCCGCCGAACAGGCCGGCGCGCCGCCACAGGCCCATGGACACCATGTCATAGACATGGATGGGGAAGCTGCGGTCGATCTCCGCGCCCTGCGGCAGATAGGCGATCTCGCGCGGGTCGAGGCCATGGCGGTCGATGGTGCCGCCGAGCGGCTTCAGTGCGCCGCCGATGCCCTTGAGGAGGGTGGACTTGCCGGCGCCGTTGGCGCCGCAGATGGCGAGCAGCGCGCCCTTTTCCACGTCGCCGGACAGGTGGTGGACGGCCGGGTGGCGCTCATAGCCAAGCGTGAGGTTGCGGAAGGAGATCTGCACGGTCATGCGCCGCCTCCGGTCACCAGCGCCACCGCGCCCCACAGGATGAGGAGCAGCACGGACACCAGCGCGAGACGCCCGCCGAGGGACATGCGCAGCACCGAAGCACCGATGCGTACAGGCGGGCGGCGGCCGGCCGGAACGGCGGCATGGGCGTGATGCCCGTGCCCGTGGTCGCCATGCTCGTGTCCCCCCGTGGCCCCGGCGGTGCCGAGGGGCGCGGCGCGGTCCTGCCGGCCGGTGGCCGGCGGCGTCGCTGCGGAGGGGGAGAGGGACAGGGGCATGGGACCCGGCGGGCTGGTTTCGATGGCTAGTTGATACAGTGTATCGCTCAGCCTTGTCCAGCCCGTTGGTCCCCCTCCGCACGCTTTTGTGCGGTTCCCTTCAGTCAGTCGAGCCGCTCACTCGGCCGCCGCGGTGAACGCGCGGAAGCTGCCGAACTGGGTGATGTCCCGCGCCCCATCGAGTGCCGCCGCCTCGGCGAGGAAACCGGTGACGCGGGTGCCGTCGTCAAGTTCCACCTGACCGAGCCCCAACGGCGACGGGATGGTGGCGAGCAAGCGGCCGACGCCCTCGAAGGGCAGGGACCACACTTCCCCTTCTACCACCGCGCCGTCCGCATTGACCCGCACCACGCCGGGGCGGGGCACGGCGCCGGGGAGGAGCTTCATGCGATAGGAGGGCACCGTCTTCGCCGCCCGCACGAAGCGTCCGCCCATGGCCTTGAGGTCGCCATTGAGCGGCATGCCGGAGAGATGGGCGCCGAACACGCAGACATCGAGCCGCCCCGGCTCCTGCGCGGCCGCAAGCGGCGGAAGGGCGGGCGCCGGCGCATGGCCGCTGCCCAGCGGCAGGGAGCCCGCAGCGACGAACGCGCGGCCCAGCGCCGCCATCTCCGCATCCTTTCCGGCGGGGGCGAGGAGAGTGACGCCATAGGGCACGCCAGCCGCGGTGATCTTGGTCGGCACGGCGATGCCGCACAAATCCATCAGGTTCACGAAATTGGTGTAGGTGCCATTGCGCGAATTGAGGCGGATGGGATCGGCCAGCACCTCCTCCACCGTGTAGGCGGAGGGCGCGGTGGGCAGCAGCAGGCCATCGATGCCGGCGAGGATGGGCGCCACGCGGGCGCGCAATTCCTTCAGCTTGTACATGGCGCGGAAGGCATCCGCCGCGCTCGCCTTGCCGCCCGGCTCGGTGATGGCGCGCGTGACTGGATGCACCGCCTCGGGATCGGTGGTCAGCAGGTGCTCGGCGACGATCCAGCGCTCGGCCACCCATGGCCCCTCGTAGAGCAGCCGTGCGGTCTCGGCGAAGGCGGAGAAATCGATCTCCTTCAGCACGGCGCCCAGAGATGCGAAACGCGCCAGCGCCTCCTCGTAGGCGGCGGCCGACTCGGCATCGCCGAAGAACTCCCGTTGCGCCTCGGGAAGGATGCCGAGCACCGGCGCGGGCGGGGCGGCAGCGAGGGGGGCGACGGGCAGGTCGCGGGAATAGGCGTCCTCCGCATCGAAGCCGGAGATGACGTTCAGCACCGCCATGGCATCGTCCACGGTGAGGGCGAAGATGGAGATGCAATCCAGCGTCTTGCAGGCCGGCACGAGGCCCGTATTGGGCACGAGACCGAGGGAGGGCTTGAGGCCCACGATGTTGTTCAGCATGGCCGGCACGCGGCCCGAGCCGGCCGTGTCGGTGCCCAGCGAGACCGGCACGATGCCCGCGCCCACCGCCACCGCCGAGCCGGAGGAGGAGCCGCCGGGCACCAGTTCCGGATTCACTGAATTGCGCGGGATGCCATAGGGCGAGCGCACGCCCACGAGGCCAGTGGCGAACTGGTCGAGGTTGGTCTTTCCGATGATGAGCGCGCCCGCCGCCTTGAGCCGCGCCACGGCGGTGGCGTCGCGCTCCGGCACGTAGGCGAAGGCCGGGCAGGCGGCGGTGGTGGGAAGGCCGGCGACGTCGATATTGTCCTTCACCGCCACCGGGATGCCATAGAGCGGCAGCGCCGTGTTGCCGGCCGCCTCCAGCGCGGCGGCCTCGGCCAGCACATCGGCTTCCTCGCGCAGGGTGATGAACATGGCCGGGTCGTCATGCACCGCAAGCCGGGCATAGACGCCGCGCACCGTTTCCGAGACGGAGCGGAGGCCGGACCTGTGGGCTTCGAGGAGGCTGGCGACGGTTTGCATGGTCTACCCTGATGGACGGCGCTCCACGCGCCTGATGGCAGGGGTCTAGCAGGAAGCGCGCCACTTGTATGCAATTTCTGATATTTGCATTTTTATCAAATATTTGGCTTGAACGAACTGCGCCCCGCTGCGGCTCGATTTGCCGCAGCGGGGCGCAGGAAACGGGGCTCATGCCTAGAAATTGGGCGCCGTTCACGGGCGGGTCCCATTCTGCTCCGACGGCGCGAGCGTGCGGCCGGGAGGGGCATCGGGCGCAGTGGTCAGCGGCGGGGGATTGCCGCGCGGCACGGTGATGTTCTCCGGCGCGGTCTCGCTCGGCGCGGGGGTGCCGCGATTGGAAAACATGTTCGCCGCGACCAGCGCGAGGACCAGCACGAAGGCCGCGGCGATGAGCATGCCCTGGCGTTGCATGGGGCTCTCCTTGTCGTGGATATCGCCCCCTCAACGCCCCGGCCCCGGTGCCGGGTTCCCTTTTTTGAGGTTAGTCGCGGAACACCACCGTGCGGGAACCGTTCAGCAACACTCGGTCCTGCAGGTGCCAGGAGATGGCCCGGGCCAGCACGCGGCGCTCGATGTCGCGGCCCTTGCGGACGAGATCCTCAGGCGAATCCTGGTGGGAGATGCGCTCCACGTCCTGCTCGATGATCGGGCCTTCATCGAGGTCGGAGGTGACGTAATGGGCGGTCGCTCCGATCAGCTTCACGCCGCGCGCATGGGCCTGGTGATAGGGCTTGGCGCCCTTGAAGCCGGGCAGGAAGGAGTGGTGGATGTTGATGCACTTGCCCGACAGCTTGGCGGACAGCCCGTCGGAGAGCACCTGCATGTAGCGTGCGAGCACGGCGAGCTCCGAGCCCGAGGACTGGAAGATTTCCCAGACCTGCGTTTCCTGTTCCAGCTTGGTGGCCTTCGTCACCGGCAGATGATGGAAGGGGATGCCGTCGAAATCGAGATGGGCATAGGTCTCGCGCGGGTGGTTGGAGACGATGCCGGCGATGTCCATGGGGATCTCGCCGATGCGCCAGCGATAGAGCAGGTCCGCGAGGCAGTGGTCGAACTTGGAAGCGAGCAGCAGCACCTTCCGCTTCTCGGCCACTGGCCGGAGCGTGAAGCTCAGCGAGAAGGTCTGCGCGACGGCCGCGAAGCCGGAGCGGATCTCGGCGAGGCTCGCCTCGCCCTCCACCACGTTGAACACCACGCGCATGAAGAAGCGCCGCGTCTCGGTGTCGTCGAACTGCTGCGCCTCGAGGATGTTGCAGCCCTTCTCGAACAGGAAGGTCGAGACGCCGGCGACGATGCCGGGCCGGTTGGGGCAGGAGAAGGCGAGGATGAACGGCTCGTTGGGGCTGGTCATGATGCGTCCTTTTATGGCGCCGCGCGTGTGACGCAGCCGGGCGCCGGTCTCAGATGAATTCGGTGCGGAGAGGAGGCGCGCGCCGCGCTGCCGTCAACCTCGGTCGGTGCCGGAAAGGGCGAAGCCGTATTCCGCCGCGCTCGCCGCCAACCAGCGCAGGAAGGCCGGGGCGAAGGTGTTGCCCACCGCGAAGCGATAGGTCTGGGCGTCGTCGCGCTGCCAGAAGGTGACGCCCACGTGGGAGACCGGCGTGGTCGCCGCATCGCCCGGCTGGAATGCGCGAGGATCGAGGTCCACCGCCACGCCCTTCGCCAGCGCTTCGCGCGCCTTGGGGCCGGTGATGTCGAGCACGAGGTTGGCGTCGCTCTGGTCGGTCACGGCGCCGAGGCCGCTCGCCAGTTCTTCCAGACGCCGACGCAGCGTCGCGCCGTCCGGGCCTTCGGCGAGCACCAGCCACTTGCCGGGGCCAGTGCCGACGGCCTCAAGCCCGGCACCGCTGCTCGCCTTCGGCGCATCGACGAGCGGCAGGCCGGCGGCGGTGACCGCGGCGATCAGCGCGGCGGTCTTGCGCTTGCGGGCGACCAGCGTCGCGGCGGCAAGGTTCATCACCACCTGCGCGGTGACGCCGGTGATGCCTTCAACGCCATAGTGCCCGGCCGGGAGGAGACGGGCGGGGGAGAGGGACTGGAAGAGGTCAGACACGCTGCTTCTCCCCTTCGGGATCGACAAAGTGGGGAGAGCACACCTCGACCTCGATGTCACCGCCGCGCACCGGGTCATAGGCGCGCAGCCTCTCGCCGATGCGCTCCGGCCCGCGTTTGAGGAGACCGAGGCCGATGGAGTGACCGAGGATGGGCGACCAGGCGACGGAGGTCATGTAGCCCTCGTCATTCTCGGTGGTTGCGGCCGCGCCGAGGGCGAGGAAATGGGCCCCGGCCTTGAGCCGCGCGCTCCGGTCCACCGGCCGGAAGCCGACGAAGGTGGGCCGCTCGGGATCGGTGAAGGCGGGGCGTCCCGCCATGACGCGGCCGATGAAGTCCTTCTTGGTGGAGGCCATGCGCCCGAGGCCGAGATCGCGGGCGGAGGTCTGCCCGTTCAGCTCGCTGCCGGAGACATGGCCCTTCTCGATGCGCAGCACGGCCAGCGTCTCGACGCCGTAGGGCGTGATGCAATAGGCCGCGCCGGCCGCCATGATGGCCCGCATCAGCGCATCGCCGTGGCGGGCGGGCACCGCGATCTCGTAGCCGAGCTCGCCGGAGAAGGAGAGGCGGAAGACGCGCGCCTCGACGCCGCCCATCACCGTGGTCTGGAGCGCCCCCATGAAGGGCAGGCCGGCGTTGGAGACATCCGCGCCATCCACGAGCTTCGCCAGGACGTCGCGAGAGCGAGGGCCGGAGACGGCGATCTGCGCCCACTGCTCGGTGATGGAGGCGAGGCATACGTCCAGCTCGGGCCACAGCACCTGCAGGCAGAATTCCAGATGCTGGAACACCTTGGCGGCATTGGCGGTGGTCGTGGTCATCACATAATGGTCGTCGGCGAGGCGGGCGGTGGTGCCGTCGTCCATCACGATCCCGTCCTCGCGCAGCATCACGCCGTAGCGCGCCTTGCCGACGCCGAGGGTGGAGAACATGTTGATGTAGACGCGATCCAGCAGCACGCCCGCATCCGGCCCCTGCAGGTCGATCTTGCCGAAGGTGGACACGTCGATGACGCCGACGCTCTCGCGCGTCGCCTTCACCTCGCGGTTCACCGCCGCCTGCCAGTCCTCGCCGGCCTTCGGGAACCACGCGGCGCGCAGCCACTGGCCGGTCTCGACGAACACCGCGCCCTGCTCCTCGGCCCATTGGTGGGTCGGCGTCGGGCGAGTGGGCTTGAAGTCCACGCCGCGATGGTGGCCGGCGAGCACGCCAAGGGCCACCGGCGTGTAGGGCGGGCGGAACACGGTGGTGCCGGTTTCGGGAATGCCCTTGCCGGTGAGCGCCGCCATGATGGCGAGGCCCGCCATGTTGGAGGTCTTGCCCTGGTCGGTGGCCATGCCCATGGTGGTGTAGCGCTTCAGCAGCTCCACCGCGCGGAAGCCTTCGCGATGGGCGAGGGCCACGTCCTTGGCGGTCACGTCGTTCTGCTGGTCCACGAAGGCGGGACCCTTGGCCTCGACCTTCCAGAAGGCCTTGAGGCCGTTGGGCGCATCGGCTGCGACGGGAGCAGGCGCGGCGATGGGGGTGAAGCCCGCATCCTCCGCCGCTGCGGCGCCCAGCGCGGCGCCGTCGGCGAGGCATTCGGCGAGGGTCAGATGGCCGGCTGCGGCGCCCGCCACCGCCATGCCCACCGGCAGGGCGCCGGGCACGAAGGCGGCGATGTCCTCGCGCCAGATGGGCTTGCCGCCCTGATGGCAGGTGAGGTTCACATTGGGTGTCGCGCCGCCGGAGACGCCCAGCGCCTCCACCGACAGGGTGCGGATGCCCTTGGGCGTGCGCACCGTCACGCCGGAGAGGCACTTGCCCGATGTGGCGATGACCTCGCTGCCGGTGAGGAGATCGACACCCAGCGCCTTCGCCCGCGCGGCGAGGGCCGGGGCCACGGCGTCGCGCACGTCGGCGATGGCCTCCAGCTTCACGCCGGCTGCGGCCGCATCGAGCAGTGCGGCGACCGCGTGGTCGTTGTTGGTAAAGCCGGCCGCCCGTGGTCCCGCGCCGACGCCGAAGCGGGTGGCATAGGTGGCGAGCGCCAGCGCCGACATGACACCGGGCCTGTCGTTGCCGGGGAAGACGATGGGCCGGTCGAACGCACCCGCCGCCAGCACGGAGCGCCTGGCGATGAAGCGCCACAGCCGCTGGCGGGGCTGGAACGGGGCAGGGACGGCGAAATGATCGCTCACGCGCTCGACCGCGCCGAATTCGCCGCCGTCATAGGCGCCGAACACGGTCGTCCGCGGCATGAGCCGCACATTGGGCAGGCTCGAAAGTTCGGCCAGCGCCCGCGCCGCGAAATCCGCCGCGCTGCTACCGTCGATCTCCGCCTGCTCGCTAAGCAGCCGGCCGCCCAGGCGGAAATCCTCATCTGCCAGCACCACCCGGGCGCCAGAGCGCCCGGCGGCAAGGGCCGCCGCGAGGCCCGCCGCGCCGGAGCCGATGACCAGAACGTCGCAGAAATGGGTGGCCTTCTCGTAATGGTCCGGGTCGGCCGTCTCGGCCGCGCGGCCGAGGCCGGCGGCACGGCGGATCATGGGCTCGTAGACCTTCTCCCAGAAGGCGGCGGGCCACATGAAGGTCTTGTAGTAGAAGCCCGCACCGAGGAAGGGCGACACGAGCTGGTTGATGCTCAGCAGATCGTGGTCGAGCGACGGCCAGCGGTTCTGGCTGGTGGCCTCCAGCGCGTCGAACAGCTCCACCGTTGTGGCGCGGGTGTTGGGCTCGCGCCGGGCGCCGGAGCGCAGTTCCACCAGCGCGTTCGGCTCCTCCGAGCCGGCGGTGACGATGCCGCGGGGGCGGTGATACTTGAAGGAGCGTCCCACCAGCCGCACGCCGTTGGCGAGCAGCGCGGAGGCGAGCGTGTCGCCGGGATGGCCGGTGTAGCTTTTGCCGTCGAAGCTGAAGGAGAGGGTGCGGCTGCGGTCGATCAGACCGCCTGCGGAAAGCCGGGTCATTCGGCCGCCTCCGTCCGGGTAAAGCGCACGGCTGTTATGGCGTGGGTGCGGGTGTCGCGGGTCACGGTGAGCCAGCGGCGGCAGCCCGCGGCGTGGTACCAGAGCTCGTCCATCACGCCGGCCACGTTGTCGCGCTCGTAGACATAGGCGTGGAAGGCGTCCGGCGCCTCGGGACCGGCCGGGTCCGGCCGGGTGGGCGCGGCATCGCCGAGATAGGCGAATTCATGGGACGACCTCGCGCCGCAATAGGGACAGGTGATGCGCATGGGTCAGGTCCGGGTGGGGTGGTGAGGGGGGAGTGGCAGAGCCGGAGTTGCACCCGCCTTCCGCCGTCGCCCTCCGGCTTGACCGGAGGGTCCATGCTGGGGCCGGGCGCTGTGCCTGACGGAGAGATGGGTGCTCCGGTCAAGCCGGAGCACGACGGCCGATGTTGTCTTCGCGCCCATCAGTGCAAATTCGGCTGGGCGCCGACTCCCTTTTCGTCGATCACATGGCCCGAGCGGAAACGGTCCAGACGGAAGGCGGCGTTGAAGCGGTGGGCCTCCTCCTTCGCGATGGTCCAGGCGAAGCACCAGCCGGAGGCGGGCGTCGCCTTGAAGCCCCCGTAGTTCCAGGCGGTGTTGAGGAACAGGCCGGGCAGGGGGCCGACATCGATGATGGGTGAGCCGTCCATGGACATGTCCACGAGGCCGCCCCACGAGCGCAGCATCCGCAGCCGCCCGATCAGCGGCATCAGCGCCATGCCGCCCTCTGCCACATCCTCCACCACCGGCAAATTGCCGCGTTGGGCGTAGGAATTGTACCCGTCGATGTCGCCGCCGAAGACGAGGCCGCCCTTGTCCGACTGGCTGACGTAGAAATGCCCCATGCCGAAGGTGATGACGCCCGGCACCAGCGGCTTCAGCCCTTCCGAGACGAAGGCCTGCAGCACGTGGCTCTCGATGGGCAAGCGCAGGCCCAGATGCCTGGTCAGGCGCGAGGTGGAGCCGGCCACCGCAAGGCCCACCTTGCCGGCGCGGATGGGGCCGCGATTGGTCTCCACGCCCACCACCGCGTCCCCCTCACGGAGGAAGCCGGTGACCTCGCAATTCTGCACGATGTCCACGCCCAGCCGGTCGGCGGCGCGGGCATAGCCCCACACCACAGCATCGTGGCGCGCGGTGCCGGCGCGGGCCTGCATGAGCCCGCCCTTGATGGGGAAGCGGGAATTGTCGAAATCGAGGAATGGGCAGAGCGCCTTCACCTGATCGCGGTCCAGCAACTCGCTGTCCGCGCCGGCGAGGCGCATGGCATTGCCGCGCCGGGCATAGGCGTCGCGCTGTCCGTCCGAGTGGTAGAGATTGATGATGCCGCGCTGGGAGACCATGGCGTTGTAGTTGAGGTCCTGCTCCAGGCCCTCCCACAATTTCATGGACCATTCGTAGAAGGGCTCGTTGCCCGGCAGCAGGTAGTTGGAGCGGATGATGGTGGTGTTGCGCCCCGCATTGCCGGAGCCGATATGCCCCTTCTCGAGCACCGCCACGTTGCGGATGCCGTGCTCCTTGGCGAGGTAATAGGCCGTCGCGAGGCCATGGCCGCCACCGCCGACGATGATGACGTCATAAGAGGGCTTCGGCACCGCATCGCGCCAGGCGGGCGTCCAGCCCTTCTGGCCGTTGAGCGCATTGGCGATCAGGCTGAATACGGAATAGCGGGACATTGAACCCCTCGGGACCCTTGGGAACCCCTCGGCGCGGACGCCGATGCACCCCTTTGAAAAGATATAGCCCCGCCCGAAACCACAGGTAATATAAATCCTGCTTATTCTGTGAGGGTGCTGGTGCGCGAGCTTCTGCCGTTCGATCTGAAGGCGCTGGAAATCTTTCTCGCGGTCTGCGAGGCGGGCGCCATGGCCGGCGCGGCACGGCGGCTCGGCCTCACCCAGCCGGCGGTCTCCCAGGCAGTGGCGGAGCTGGAGACGCGCATGGGCGTCGCATTGTTCGATCGCAGCGTGCGGCCTTTGGGGCTGACGGCGGCCGGCGGCGTGCTGCGGCAGAAGGCGAGCGCGCTGCTCTCTGAGGCCCGGCAGATCGTTCCGGCGCTGAAGGAGACCGAGCACGGCCGCCTGCCGCTGATCCGCGCCGGCCTCGTCGATTCCCTCTCCCGAGCCTTGTCCGCGCCGCTGGCCGGGCGGCTATGCGCGGTGGCGGAGGAGGTGTCGCTGCTGGCCGGCCTCACCGCCGCCCATGCCAGCGCGCTGCTCTCCCGCCAGCTCGACCTGCTGGTGGGCGTGGACGAACTCGCCGACATCGAGGGGCTGGAGCGCTTTCCGCTTTTGACCGAGCCCTACGTGCTGCTGCTGCCCGCCGACGAGAGGGCGCCCGAGCGGGTGGAGGAGATGGCGCGCCTTGCGCAGCGGCTGCCGCTTGTGCGCTTCTCCGCCCGTTCGCGCACCGGCATCGAAGTGGACAGGCATCTGCGCCGCCTCAAGCTCGATCTGCCACGGCGCCTTGAGTTCGACACGCCCTTCGGCGTCTCCGCCACGGTGGCGGCGGGGGAGGGGTTCGCGGTGACGACGCCGCTCTGCATCTTCGAGGCTGGGCTCGATCGCGACCGGCTCCAGTACGCGCCGCTGCCGGGGCCGGCCTTTTCCCGCAGCCTGACGCTGATCGGCCGACGGCAGGAACTCGGCCGCCTGCCGCAGGACGTGGCCCGCTTCTGCCGCCAGACGCTGGAGAACGATGTGCTGCTGGCCCTCCGCGCCGCGTTGCCGTGGCTCGGCGAAACGCTCGAATAGAGGGCTCAGGCAGGCTGTCTTCCGCTTAAGGCCAAGCTTAGCCGCGTCGTTCCGTTCGTGCTTGAACAGTCAAGCTTTCCGCCTGACGTTAAGTTTGTCCTCAAAAGTCCGGCACGGGGCCGTTCGCTGCCCGCTGTCGGCCGATACCGTTTGATGATACCCCTACGTCGTCTTCGAGACTTCACTTGAGACGGGCTGGGGAAAATCATGAAGATCGGCGGGGTTCTATTTGCAGCGGTAATCCTGGCAGGGTCTGCCTCTGCGGCAAGCGCTCAGACCATGAGCTATGCGCAGGCCGGCGCGCTCCTGGCACGCAGCTGTGGCGCGGACATCAACAAGTTCTGCTCCAACGTGAATCTGGGCGAGGGCAAGCTGCTCGCCTGCATGGACGGCAAGATCAACCAGGTCAGCGCCAAGTGCAAAGCCGACTACGCGACGGCGAAGGCCTCCATCGCCGAGCGGGACGCGGCGCAGGATTCCATTCAGGAGGTCTGCTCCGCCGACACGGCGCGCCTGTGCCCCGGCATGGTGCCGCAGGACGGCAATCTGCTCTCCTGCCTGCTCCAGGCCACGCGGGTCGTGAGCGACAAATGCAACGCCGCCATCACCAACGCCGGCTACCGCTGAGCGTCCTCTCCACATCCTCGCACCCGAACGAAGGACGCTTTGCGATGACCTCGCCTCTGACCCGCCTCGCGCTGGCCGCGCTGCTCGCTGCCGCCGTGCCGGCGATCACCCCTGCCAAGGCCCAAACCGCCCTCTCCGACAGCCAGATCCTCCAGGGGCTGCAAGGCCTGAGCGAGAAGGCCCCGACCATTACCGCGCAGCAGCTGCGCTCCATGGTCCAGACCCACATGGCTCAGAATCCGGGCGAGGCGCTCACCCGCCCGTCGCTGGCCCTGAAGCTGGACCAGTTGCCGCAGATCAACGTGCAGATCCAGTTCCGCCTCGGCTCGGCGATCATCGAGCCGTCGTCCTACGGCACCCTCGGCGCCATCGCCGATGCCATGCACAACCCCATCCTGCACGGCTACAAGTTTCTCGTCACAGGCAATACGGACGTCACCGGCCCGCGCGATGTGAACCTCAAGCTCAGCCAGGCCCGCGCCGATGCGGTGGTGAGCGCGCTCGTCACCGTGTTCAACGTCAATCCCACGCGCCTCGAGGCAGTGGGCCTCGGCGAGGAAGTGCTGCTCGATCCGAAGAAGCCGACCGATCCCGTCAACCGGCGCGTCCAGATCTTCACCGTGGGCCGCCTCGCGCCCTACGTCGCCCAGCGCTGACGCACGCCGATACCCTTGGAGAGGGGCGCCGTCCCGAGGGGCGGCGCCTTCTTCATTTGCGGTGATCGTGTCTCTCGCCGTGCCCGGAAATCCCAGTATCCTGAGACGCCTGCGCGGCGCGCGGGCCAATATTGGGAGGACAGATCATGCTCGCTCGACGCCGGTTCATCTCCTGCGCCATCTGCTCGCTGGCGGGGTTCGCCGCGATTGAGGTCGGCGGCACGCAGGCCATGGCACAGGGACAAGCCGCCCCCGCCCCAACCGGAATCACGCGCAAGGTGCTCGGCCGCACCGACGTGCCTGGGGACAAATACGTCGCCATCCTCATGGAGGCGGAGTTCGACGGCGGCCTCAAGGTGGCGCGCCACACCCATCCCGGCATCGAGAGCACCTATCTCATCGCCGGCGGCGGCGTGCTCTCGGTGAAGGGCCAGCCCGACCGCACGCTCGCGCCGGGCGACGGCTTCCAGATCCCGCCTGAGGTGCCGCACGCCTTCCAGGTGGGCGGCGACAAGACGAAGCTCGCCATCACCTACATCGTCGAGAAGGACAAGCCCCTGGCGACGCCCGCGCCGGAGTGAGGCGCGCCTTGCGCCGGGGGCGAAGGCAGTAACGAGGGGGAGGGGGCAT
>JAYSCE010000060.1:5908-12963 GCA_041915035.1 Xanthobacter sp. | reverse complement strand
GGTCGCCGGCCTCGCCTCGCTTCCGGCCGCCGCCCTGCTGGGCCGGCCTGCCGCGGCGCAGGCGGCCGAGATCCCCATCGGCATGGTCCTGCCGTTCTCCGGCGCGACCGGCCCTTATGGACCGGACATGAAGAAGGCCGCCGAGATGGCGGTGAAATGGGTGAACGACGCCGGCGGCATCCTCGGCGGACGGCCGCTGAAGCTGTTCATCGAGGATTCCGAGACCAATCCCACCGTCGGTGTCACCGCCACCAAGAAGCTCCTGGAAGTGAACAAAGTGGAACTGGTGGGCGGCTTCTGGGGCAGCCCCATCGCGCTGGCGGCCAAGCCCATCATCCTCGCCGCCGACAAGGTGCAGATGGTCTCGTGCTCCGCCAACGCAGTGACCGAGGGCGACACCAAGGGCATGGTCTTCCGTTTCCAGGCGAAGAGCACGTCCTGGGGACCCGCTGGCGCGAAGGTGATGAAGACCATCGGCGCCAAGACGGCGGTGGTGCTGGCCCAGCAGAACCCCTTCGTGGTGGCCATGATCGAGCCGTTCAAGGCGGAGTTCGCCAAGCTTGGCGGCAAGGTGCTCGACGTGGTGATGTACAACCCCGACCAGCCCTCCTACCGCTCGGAAGTCGAGAAGGCGTTCGGAGGCGATCCGGATGCGGTCTTCTGCCTGTCGCTGCTGACCGATTTCGTCTCCATCGCCAAGGAGGTCTATCGCGGCGGTTTCAAGTCCAAGATCGTCGCGCTCTCCATCGGTGCCGATGCGGAGGGCAAGTTCCTCCAGGCGGTCGGGCCGGAGGTGGCCAACGGCATCTACCACCTGCAGCCCGCGCCGCCGCTGGACGCGCCCTCCTACAAAAGGTTCGTCAAGGAGATGGGCGCGGCGCCCGGCACGGTTTTCCTCTTCGCCGGCAATGCCCACGACCAGATGTGCGTCACCGCCCTCGCCATGGAGCACGCCAAGTCGTCCGACGCGAAGGTGTGGGCGAAGTCCGTGTTCGAGGTCTGCAACCCGCCCGGCGAGGAGGTGGACGACGTGGTGAAGGGCCTTGAGCTCATCCGAGCCGGCAAGAAAATCAAGTTCGTCGGTGCCGGCGCCACCTGCAACTTCGACGCCCGTGGCGACCAGATCAACCGCTCCTTCCTGGTCCAGGAAATCAAGGGCGGCAAGAACGTAACCCTTGGCGTCATCACCTGACGCCTAGGCCACCATCCCCCGGTCCAGTCGAGGGATGCCCTCCAGTCCAGCCATCAGGCACTCATCATCAGCATGCCCGGGGCCGATCCGGCGCGTGAACCGGAAAGCCTTGCCCACGATCGGGACAGGGAGGATCAACCATGCCAAGACCCATGCATCTGTGCGGCTTCCTCATCGCCGGCCCGGTAGTCCACAGCCACGCAATCTGGCGCAATCCGGCCCATGAGACGCCATTCCTCAGCCTCGACCATTATGTGCGCATCGCCCGCCTGCTGGAGCAGGGCTGCTTCGACTTCCTCTTCTTCGCCGACCGCCTCGCCATCGCGGACCGCTACGGCGACAGCCATGCCGCCGGCCTTGCGCGGGGCGATCAGGACGCGACGCGCATGGACCCCATGCCCATCCTCGGCGCCATGGCGGCGGTGACGCGCCACATCGGCCTCGGCGCCACGCGCTCCACCACCTATGACGCGCCCTACAACATCGCTCGCGAGTTCGCGACGCTGGATCACATCTCCGGCGGGCGGGCGGCGTGGAATGTCGTCACTTCCATGAACGACGGAGAGGCGCTGAACTTCGGCACCGTGCCGCATCTCGGCCACGACGAGCGTTACGACCGCGCCGACGAATTCATGGAACTTGCCTTCCGCCTTTGGGATAGTTGGGACGAAGACGCCCTTGTTCTGGACCGGGCGGCCGGCATCTATGCCGATCCCGCCAAGGTGCATTACGTGAACCATCGCGGGCCGTGGTTCCAGTCGCGCGGGCCGCTCAACATCCCGCGCAGCCCACAGGGGCGGCCGGTAATCGTGCAGGCAGGCTCCTCCGGGCGCGGCAAGGCGTTCGCGGCGCGCTGGTCCGACATCATCTTCGCGCTTCAGCCCAATCTGGAGCGGATGCGCGCCTTCAAGGCCGACGTCGCGGGCGCGCTGGAAGCGGCGGGCCGTCCGCCGGGCGCGAGCAAGGTGCTGATGGCCATCATGCCCTTCATCGGCGCCACCCGCGCCGAGGCGGAGGCGAAAGAGGCGCTGCACGATTCCCTCGCCGATCCCGTCGCCGGCCTCTCCACGCTTGCAGCGCACGCCAACACGGACTTTTCCAGCCTCCCCATGGACGCCACGGTGAAGGAGATCGCTGCCTCCGGCAGCCAGGGCAATCTCGCGGCGCTCCGCAGCATCACCCCCGACGGCGGCATGACGATCGCCGAGGCCGGCGGCGTCTATGCGAGGGGCGTCATGTGCCCGCGCGCCGTGGGGACGGCAGAAGACGTGGCGGAGCAACTCATCGCCATCATCGACAGCGGCGCGGCGGACGGCTTCGTCGTCTCACCCGCCTTCCTGCCGGACACGTTCGAGGATTTCGTCGGCCAGGTCGTGCCGCTGCTGCAGGCGCGCGGATTCCTGCGGCGGGGGTATCCCGGCGGCCAGTTGCGGGACCTCCTCACCCAGGGGGCCGCGTGATGCGTCCCTCAGCTTCTATCGAGAAGCCGCCAGTGGACGCGGCGGATTTCAAGGCCGCCATGCGCGGCCTAGCCGCCAGCGTTACGGTCATCACCTCGCGCTGCGGCGATCAGTTCAACGGCATGACAGCGACGGCGGTGTGCAGCGTGAGCACTGCGCCGCCCCAGATTCTCGTGGTCGTGAACCGCGAGGCCACCTCCCATGGCCTAATCGCCGACAGCGGCGCCTTCGCGGTGAACATTCTCGCCGCGCACCAGCAGGATCTGGCGGGCCGCTTCGCCCGCCGACTCGACCAGCCGTTCGAGGGCGTTGCGCACCGATGGGGCGAGACCGGTTGCCCATTCCTGGAAGACGCGTTGGCCGTGCTGGATTGCCGGCTGCGCGAGCGCCACCACGCCGGAACGCACACCATATTCGTCGGAGAGGTTATCGGCGTAAGCCATCGCGGGGCCGAGCCGCTGCTCTATTTTGATGGCGCGTTCCGCCGGCTGGCCTCGGCAGACGGCGCAATGGCCTGAAGGATCCTCCGCGCCCTCGCCAGCAATCCGGGTCCTTACTTCGATCTCTTCATGCTCGTAGCCCGCCCTGGTGAAGGTGACGGAGAAATCGTCGTTCCTGTTCTCTGTCATGGTGCGCGAAGCGGTGCAGGTGAAGCCGGTAAAGGTGAGGACATCCGCGCCGCTCGGTTCCGATTAGCGGACTGCTACCGGGCGGCGGCCGAGGGGCATGGCAACAGCGCCATTGCCGCTTGGCCCGGCGGACGCCCGCAGTCTACGATGCGGAGACTTGGGCCGTGCCGATCATGCTGTCGCGGGTGACGAGGCGGGCAAGATCCGCCTCGCTCGCGTCCTCGGTGCCGGCGGGGCGGCGGGGCAGGACCAGATAGCGCATGTCCGCATTGCTGTCGTGGACGCGCACCTTCACGCTCTCCGGCAGGTCCAGCCCGAACTCCTTCAGCACGTCGCGCGGCTCGCGCACGGCGCGCGCGCGATAGGATTTCGAGATGTACCACCACGGCGGCTGGCCTAGCAGCGAGCGCGGATAGCAAGAGCACAGGGTGCAAACGATGACGTTGTGGAGATCGTCCGTATTCTCCACCACCACCAGCTGCGCCTCCTTGATGGTGAAGCCCAGCTCCGCGGCGGCGCCGGCGCCGTCCTTCAGAAGCCGGGCCTTGAAGGCGGGATCCACCCAGGCGCGGGCCACCAGCCGCGCGCCCCATTCCGGCCGGGGCGCCTCAAGGGCGGCGATCACCCTGTCCGTCTCCTCGGGGGCGAGCAGGCCCTCCTCCAGCAGGATCTGGTGCAGGGCGCGGGTCATCAGGGCGTAATAGTCCGAGCCCTGATGCCCCTCGATCACGGGAACGGCGCTCATCTCGGCGGGGGAGGCGGGTGTCGCAATCATGGGGCGTCGTCCTGTGTCGGCGCGAGCCAGTGGTCGTAGACCTCGATCTCCAGCGTATCGTCGGGCGCGCCGGCATAATCGGGCCAGAGGTCGCGCTGGCCGAGGCGCACGCGATAAAGGTCGATGGCTGGCAGGCCCGGCCGCGCGCAGGAAAGTTCTTCCGGGTTGGGATAGGCGCCGCAATGGCGCTCCACCACGCCCACCTTGTGCCGCACATACCAGGGAATGCGCACATGGCCGGGCTTGCCGATGTCGAGGATGCGCACGCGGTCGCCCGGGACGAAGCGGGGCGCGCTCATGGGGCGGGGGTCTCCGCCGGCGGGGCGCTCTTCCCGGACACCGTTTTGGCCGCATGGTCCACCTGACGGCATTCCATGGCGGCGATGGCGTCCATGCGCGCGAGCACGGCGGCGCGGGGCACGATGCCCTTCTCGTCGAGCAGCACGGTGAGGGCTTCCGCCCGCCGCTCGTAGAAGCCGAGGGTGTTGTAGAGGTCCTCGCCGAAGCTCTCGAACACGCGGCGGATTTCATCGAGGGAGACGATGCGCCCCTTGGCCTCCAGCGCGCCGCGCATGGCTTCCGAGAGCTTCTGCCAGTCGGCGAAGGCGTATTCGTCCTTCACCACCGGACCGGCGGGGCGGCCGCCGATGTCGTGATAGCCGCGATAGGGCGGCGCTTCTGGACTGGTCGAACTCATGGTGGAGCTCATGGGGCGCTGCTCCTCACCGCCGTCTGGAACACCTCCAGCGCATGGGCCTTCAGCGTCACGAAGCGCGGGTCCGATATGGTCTCGGAATTGCGCGGCCGGGGCAAGTCGATATCCATGTATTCGGCGATGCGCGATGGCCGGCGGGTGAGCAGCAGCACCTTGTCGGAGAGCCACACGGCCTCTTCCAGATCGTGGCTGACGAGGAGGGTGGTGGTGCGCGTCTCGGTGAGCACCTTCTGGAGCAGGTCGCGCATGGTCAGCGTCATCTCGTAATCGAGCGCCGAGAAAGGCTCGTCGAGGAACAGCACTTCCGGGTCCACCACCAGCGCGCGCATGATGGAGACGGTCTGCTGCTGGCCGCCGGACATCTCATAGGGGTAGCGGTGGAGGTCGAACTTGAGGTCGAACTGCGCCGCGAGCTTCTCGATGCGTCGCTCCCGCTCGGCCTTGGGCACGCCCATCATCTTCAGCGGATAATGGATGTTGTCGATGGCCCGCTGCCACGGGAACAGCGCCTCGCGATAGTTCTGGAACACATAGCCGATGCGCGTCTCGGCGATGGTCTTGCCGTCGAACAGGATCTGCCCGGCATCATAGGGCAGGATGCCGGAGATCATGTTGATGAGCGTGGACTTGCCGCAGCCGTTCGGCCCGAAGATGGAGACGATGCCGCCCCGCGGGAAGTCGATGTCGAAGCCGGTATAGACCGGGTTGCCACGGAACGTCTTGGTGAGCCCGCGGATGGTGATGTGGGTGCCGGGCGTGAACCAGGTGAGGTCCGGCAGGGTCTCCCCCGCCGGCTCCCGTGCCTTGGGCTCCGTGACGGTCATGGCGAAGGCGCTCACGACAGGTCCGACGGCTTGAGGATGAAGGGCTTGATGTCGAAGTCCTGCTTCAGCGCGCCCTCGGAGCGGAACACGTTGACGAAGGTCTGGTAGGAGGTGAGGTCGGTCTCGTTCAGCTCGGTCCACGGGCGCAGGTAGGGCTGCGCCACGATCTCCACCTGGTCCGGCTTCACCGCCGTGTAGGCGGGCAGGATGGTGCGGAGAGAGGCGTAGTTCTTCTCGGCCATGATGGTGGCCTCGTCGAGCGCTTCCACGAAGGCCTTGGCCACCTTGGGCCGCTCCTTGATGAACTTGGTGGTGAGCAGCGACACGCCCGAATAGAAGGGGTCGTAGACCGCCAGCGACATGGGGTTGGTGATGGCGCGCTTCGCCTCGCCCAGCGCCACGGCGATGGAGCCGACGGGCTCCAGCGAGAGCGTCGCGTCCACCGTGCCGGCGACCACCGCCTGCACCTGAAGGCCCACGGCCAGCTCCACGAGTCGCACGTCCTTGTCCGGGTCGAGGCCGGCCTTGCGCACCATGTAGCGCGACAGCGTGCGCCACTGGATGCCCGGCAGGTGGCCCAGCGACTTGCCCTTCAGATCGGCGAAGGTGGCAATGGGGGAATTGTTGGCGACGATGAGCGCATCGTTGATGCGGTTCACCTTGATGCCGCCGCCCTGCAGGCCGAACACCTTGAAGGTGCCGGGAAACTGGGTCTCGGCGATCACCGCGATGCCGGCGGCCGCGCCCGGCGCGCCGGCATCGGCCCGGCCGGAGACGAGGGAATCGATGATCTGGTTCGGCGCCTGGAAGCGCACGGACTCGATCTCGATGCCGCGCTTCTCGAACAGCTTCTGCTCCAGCGCCACGTAATAGGCGAAGGACTGCATGATGGGCAGCCAGGAGACCACCACCTTCTCCTTCGGCTGGGCGCGGAGCGGCCGCGGGAAGGACGAGGCGGCGGCGAGCGTCGCGGCGCCGGCGCCGAGGACGAAAGTGCGGCGGGTGGTCATGGTCGGTTCCTTCAGGGCAGGGCGGGCATGGCAGGGCGGAAAGGTCGGGCGATCAGCGGCCGGCCCAGTGGACCAGCAGCTTCTCGGTGGCGAGGAAGAGGAGGTTGAGGCCGTAGCCGAGGATGCCGGAGACCAGGATGGTGCCGTAGAGCTGCGGCAGGTCGAACGTGATCTGGCTGTCGATGATGCGCTTGCCGAGGCCGTTGTCGGAGCCGATGAACATCTCGGCCACCACGATCACCACCAGCGCCATGGAGACGCCGGTGCGCAGCCCGATGAAGGTCTGCGGCAGGCTCTCGTAGAACATCACGTCCTTGAACACGCGCAGGCGCGAGGCGCCCATCACGCGGGCTGCCAGCATGCGGGTGGGGCGCGCGTGCATGACGCCGTAGGCCACATTGAACAGGATGACGAGGAAGGCGGCGAAGGCCGCCACCGAAATCTTCGAGA
>JAYSCE010000060.1:0-5898 GCA_041915035.1 Xanthobacter sp. | reverse complement strand
GCCGAGGCCGAAGATGATCATGAACAGCGGGAACATGGCCGTGGCCGGCGTGGAGCGGAAGAAGTCGATGAGGAATTCGATGGAGCGGTAGAACTTCTCGCTCGCCCCCACCACGATGCCCAGCGGCACGCCCAGGAGGGCGGCAAGGGCGAAGGCGTGGAGCGTGCGCTCCAGCGTGTAGAGAAAATCCTGCCCGAGCCCGGCGCCCATGTTCTCCCAGATGGCCTGGAGCGTGCGCACGGGGGAGGGCAGCAGCTTGGGCGTGACGAGGCCGGCGGCGAACACGCCGTACCAGATCAGGAAAAGGGCGAGCGGCCCGATGGCCATGTACCCCCAGCGGCGCCAGCCCGAAATGTCCGACTGCATTTAGTTTGCCTGTTTTTCGATCATAAATGGTCAGTTGCATACCGGGATCGTCGTGAGTGATCGTGCGCCGTCTCGCTCGCCGGGCGAGGCTTGGACGGCTTGATCGCCCCCACCAAAGCAAGCGAGGGGCCATCTGCCACCGCGAGGCGCGCAATTTTTCTCGCGCGCTGAACGCTCCGGAGGAAAGCCACGCCCGCAGAGTGGTTTGAGAGGAGACGCGGTGCTGGCTTGCCCGGCGGCGAATTGGGCGTAACGGATGCACGTTGCTACCTCTGATTTAGAACGGGCGTGCTAAAATTGGACTAAAAAATAGGCATATGCATACACTATGCATGCAATGCGACGGCGATGGCCCGCATTGACCGGCACCTGCATAACCGGGAAGTCAATATAAGCATCTGTAATATATCGTATTTCTAAAAGATGCCGTTTGGCGGCCCGCATCTTGCTGCGGTCGAGAGGGCGCCTGCTGCGCGTCCCATCGATCTGGAGGAACCCGTGCCCGTGATTGCCGCCGACCCCTATTCCTGGCCCTTCGACGGCGTGATCTCGCCGAAGGACACCGCGCTGGTCGTCATCGACATGCAGACCGATTTCTGCGGCCCCGGCGGCTATGTGGATGCGATGGGGTACGACATCTCCCTCACCCGCGCGCCGCTGGAGCCCATCTCCCGTGTGCTCGCGGCCATGCGGGCGGCGGGATACTGGATCATCCATACGCGCGAGGGGCATCGGCCGGACCTTTCCGATCTGCCGGAGAACAAGCGCTGGCGGTCGCGGCAGATCGGCGCCGGCATCGGCGATCCGGGTCCGTGCGGCAAGGTGCTGGTGCGCGGCGAGCCGGGCTGGGACATCGTGCCGGAACTGGCGCCGCTGCCGGGCGAGATCGTCATCGACAAGCCGGGCAAGGGCTCCTTCTACGCCACCGACCTGGAGATGATCCTGCGCACGCGGGGCATCCGCAATCTGGTGCTCACCGGCATCACCACCGATGTCTGCGTCCATACCACCATGCGCGAGGCCAATGATCGCGGCTTCGAATGCCTGCTGCTGGAGGATTGCTGCGGCGCCACCGACGCCGGCAACCACGCCGCCGCGGTGAAGATGATGAAGATGCAGGGCGGCGTCTTCGGCGCGGTCTCCAATGCGCGGGACTTTATCACGGCTCTTCCCGTTTGAGCGCCTTTCACGTGCCGTCGCAAGCCGGGTCGCGGGCCGATTAGAAGGGCGTCATCGGCCGGCCACGTACTGGCATTCATCCCGCCGTAGCAGCGGAAGAGTCCGTTCTGGGGGCACTGGCTCGAGAGGTGGCGGAACGAATCCGCCACCGCGATGAATGCGCCTCGCTCAGCCATATCAGCAATCCAGCGCGGCCGGAGGGACGGCGCTCCACGGTCTTGGGCCGCAAAAGTATCAGCCTCGACCAAATGTCGCCGAACCAGTTCACAGGCTCACCCGCCCTTCCTCAGCCTCACCCCCGGCCCCTCGCCGTTCTCCGCCACGAGGGGGCTGGTGAGCGTTGCTCTGCCGCCCAATATTGTTCAAATATTCTGACCCACGATATTCACGTCACTCGGACGTTTTTGTTGCCGGCGCCCAATTCTTCGATGATCTGACTCTTGTGCGCCTGCAGATGGCGTATTGCATCATCTCGCACGAGTTCGAAGCGTGAAGTGGGAACGGGGATGGAAATCGAATAGACACCCCCCGCGGCATCGCGAAAGCCAATGCCCACGGCACTGATCCCGACGGTATGCTCCTCGTGATTGAAGCCGATGCCTGTGCGTCGCACCTCGGCGATTTCTGAGAGCACGGCGTCCAGTCGCTTCGTGCCCGGGAGTTCCTTGCGAACCAAAGCCCGCGCGCGCTCGGGTTCGAGCAGGGCAAGGCAGCATTTGCCGTTGGCCGTATTGGTCAGCGGGAAAATGTCCCCGACCGCCGAGACCGCCCTCAGCCGGTGCGTCCCCGTCACCTGGTCAAGGAAGAGCACCTCGCTCCCGCGCAGCACCGAAAAGTCCACGGTCTCACCCGTCGCCTGGGAGAGCGCAACGATGTGGGGGCGCACCTGCTCGACGATGTCGATCTTTCCCGAGCGCGAGAGCGCGTGAATCTCCGGCCCGAGGCGGTAGCCCCCGTCGGGACCTGCGGAAATCACCAGGTCTTCCTCCAGCAGAGCATTGACGATCCTCTGCACGGTCGAGCGCGGGAGACCCACCCGGCCCGCGATCTGAGCGAGGCTGAGCCCCGAACGCACGTTCTTCAACGACCGCAGGATGGCCGCCGCCCGGGCTATCACCTGGATTCCGCCTCCGTCGCGGATGGCCGCTCCATCCTCCGTCATCGCTCGCTCCATGGATGTGTATCGCATTACAATACACATGTATCATTATGTTTGACCACTCCCTTCATGCGCCATATCCCGGAAGCAACGAAAAAGATCCGCCCTCGTCGAGGGCAAGACGCTGGGAGGCGTTAAATGACTGTCACGATTCGTGGCATCGAGTTCCAGTCGAATCTTCATAATGACATGGGACTCAAATTTTATAACCTGTCACACCGATTTGGATTCCAGTCTCCGAACTGGCCATATTTCCAGGACGTGCAGATCGATCGCATTCATTACATGGCGAAATCGGGTGTCCTGACCCAGCGTATCACCACCACGATGCACAACACGACCCATATCGACGCGCCGGCCCATGTGGTGG
The DNA here is from genome assembly GCA_041915035.1 of Xanthobacter sp. GTDB lineage: Bacteria > Pseudomonadota > Alphaproteobacteria > Rhizobiales > Xanthobacteraceae > Xanthobacter. Next base: position 2,824 of record JAYSCE010000060.1, on the reverse strand, counting down.
AAGGCACGCCCTTCATCGATGAAGTTCCCTTGCCGCATTTCTTCGGCACCGGGATTGTCGTCTCGATCCCGAAGAAAAAGTGGGAACCCATCGCCTACGAAGACCTTGAAAAGGCCGCTGGGGCGCATGTTCGTCCGGGTGACGTGGTGATCGTGAACACGGGGTGGCACAAGCTCTACGACGATAATGCCGAGTATTTCTGCTACGCGCCCGGCTTCGTCGCCTCGGCCGGCGACTGGTTCGTCGAGAAGCGGGTGAAGGTGGTCGGCCACGATACCCAGGCCAACGACCACCCGCTCGCGACCGCCATCGGCCCCCACCGCAACGGCCCCCTGCATCCCCACCTCGCCGAGGAATACAAGGCATGGTCCGGCGGCCGGGACTGGAAGGAGGATCACCCCGAGTGGGAGCCGGTCCACCGCAAGCTTTTCACCAACGGAATTCTCGGCATCGAGAATGTGGGTGGCGACCTCGACGCCGTTACCGGCAAGCGCGTGACCTTCGCCTTCTTCCCCTGGAACTGGGATCGGGGCGACGGCTGCATCATCCGCCTCGTCGCCATCGAGGATCCCCAGCAGGCGTACCGCATCGAGGCGGGCACCCCCCTCTGAGCAGCACCCGACCTGACCCGTTCCGGCATCGAGCCGGGACGGGTCGCACCCTGCGGGGACGCGGGAGGAGAAGGGCATGACCGGAAAACCAATCACAGCCATTGTCGGCGCCGGCCTCATGGGCCATGGCATTGCCCAGGTGTTCGCGGCACGGGGGCACGAGGTCCGGGTGTTCGACCCGATGCCCAATGCGCTGGCGTCCCTGCTATCACGCATCGGTGCCAACCTTTCCGCGCTCGGCCAAGACCCCGCCGCCGCACAACGGGTTCTGCCTTGCCAGAAGCTCAAGGATGCCGTTGCTGGCGCTGACCTCGTCATCGAGGCGGCGACCGAAAACGTCGACGCCAAGCGCGCCCTGTTCGCCGCAATCGAGGCCGACGCCCCGGCCGACGCCATTCTCGCCACCAACACCTCCGTCATCCCCATCGGCAGCATCATGGCCGGCCTCGTCAGGCCGGAGCGGGCGCTCGGCACCCATTGGTGGAACCCACCCTACCTCGTCCCACTGGTCGAGGTGATCGGGACGGACCGCACCGCGCCCGACATTGTCGCGCGCACCATGAACATCCTCGCGGCAGCGGGAAAGAAGCCGGTCCATGTGCGTCGGGACGTGGCGGGCTTCGTCGGGAACCGGCTGCAGCACGCGCTATGGCGGGAGGCCATCGCCCTCGTTGAAGAGGGGGTCTGCGACGCCGAGACGGTGGATACGGTGGTCAAGTCCAGCTTCGGGCTGCGCCTTGCGGTCCTCGGGCCACTGGAGAATGCGGACCTCGTAGGCACCGACCTGACCCTCGCCATCCACGAGACGATCCTCCCCGCGCTCAATCGCGATCCCGCGCCCTCGGCCTATCTGCGCGCTCTCGTCGCGCAGGGCCGGCTCGGCATGAAGTCCGGAGAAGGTTTTCGCCGCTGGGAGGCGGGGGATGCCGACCAACTCCGCGCTGCCCTCGTACACCATCTGAAGGACGCTGTGCGTGAGATCGGCCAAGGAGAAGACGCATGAAGCGGCCCAACAAGGTCATCATCACCTGCGCCATCACTGGGGGCATCCACACCCCCACCATGTCGCCCGCACTGCCGTTCACGCCCGACGACATCGCGGCCCAGTCCATCGCCGCTGCGGAGGCTGGCGCAGCCATCCTCCACCTGCATGCCCGGGACCCACGAGACGGCCGCCCGACGCCGGACCCGAAGGTCTTCATGCAGTTCCTGCCTGTCATCAAGCAGGCGACCGATGCGGTGCTGAACATCACCACCGGCGGCAGCCTGAACATGAGCGTGGAGGACCGCCTCGCCGCGCCGCTGGCGGCACGACCGGAAATGTGCTCGCTCAACATGGGCTCCATGAATTTCGGAATCTATCCGCTGGCCGACCGCTACAAGGACTGGCGGTTCGACTGGGAAGAGCCCTACCTGCGGAGCACTGATGATTTCATCTTCCGCAACACCTTCCGCGACATCGAGCGGATTCTGAAGCTCCTGGGCGAGGAGCATGGCACGCGCTTCGAGCACGAGTGCTATGACGTTGGCCACCTCTACAACCTCGCCCACTTCGTGGACCGCGGCCTCGTAAAGCCGCCGTTCTTCGTCCAGACCATTTTCGGCATTCTGGGCGGCATCGGTCCCGAGATGGACAACGTCCTCTTCATGAAACGCACCGCAGACCGGCTGTTCGGCGCGGACTACGTCTGGTCTGTGCTTGCTGCAGGTCGGCACCAGATTCCGGTCGCAACTCAAGCGGCCATGCTGGGTGGGAATGTGCGGGTGGGGTTGGAGGACAGCCTCTTCATCGGTCGCGGACGGCTCGCTGCGAACAACGCCGAGCAAGTGAGCAAGGTCCGCCAGATCCTGGAAGAGCTCGGCCACGAGATCGCGACGCCAAGCGACGCGCGGTCGATGCTCGCCCTCAAGGGAGGTGATCGCGTCGGTTTCTGAAGTGTCGAACAATCATAAAATCTGGGAGGAAGAACATGAAGCAATCAGTGTCGCGCCGCGCGGTCCTGGCCGTGCCCGCGCTCGTCCTCGCGCTCGCTGGAACAGGGAAACCAGTTGATGCCGCGGAACCGATCCGCATCGGCGCCATCCTGTCGACCACCGGACCCGGGGCAGGCGCCGGCATCCCGCAGCGCAACGGGCTGCAGTTGGCCGTAAAGCTGTTGAACGAGAAAGGTGGCATCGACGGCCGCCAGGTCCAGCTTGTCATGGAGGACGAC
>JAYSCE010000059.1:0-12968 GCA_041915035.1 Xanthobacter sp. | reverse complement strand
GTCGACGGCCAAGGGGCTGGACGTCGACCAGCCGCGCAACCTCGCCAAGTCCGTGACGGTGGAATAGTCCGTGACGGTGGAATAGCCAGTCACCGCGAGGGGCGGTGACGGTGGTTTGGCCCGGTGCGGGTGGCCCAATCCCCCCGCCGTTGCCGGAAATATGTTGCGCCGGATGGGAATTCGGCGCCTTCATTTCGAGACACAAGCCAACGCTCAAGCCTGGGGGCGGACGCCGGTCGATGCCTGCTGCGACGTTCCCCATTTTCATGAATGCGGTGGTGGCGGCGCTGTTCGCCGCGAGCTATCTCGCGCTGGCGCTGCTCCACCGCGGCTACACGGCCCCCCTGTGGTTCGCCGCCAGCTTCGGCGCCATCGTCATCACGCCGCTGGCGCTGCTCGCGCAGTCCTACACCGGCTGGGTGATCCTGTTCGCGCCGGTGATCTATCTCTCCTTCGCCGCTTGCCTGATCCTGATGGTGCCGGGTCTGGCCGTGCTCTACCGCAAGCCCGCTCCGTGGGGGTTGGTGACGAGCCTCAGCATCCTCACGCTGGTCTGTGCCGCGCTGGCGCTGCAACTGCCGGTCAACACGCTGGTGCGCGTCGTCTGCTACCAGCTGCCCTTCGTCATCGCGACGGCGGCGAGCTGCTGGGTGGTGTTGCGCGACAGCCCGCGGCGGCTGCGCGACCTTCTGCTCGCCGGCCTGTTCGCGCTGCTGTGCCTTCACGTGCCCCTCAAGGCGGCGCTGGCGATCAGCCTCCACACCGGGCCGCACCAGATCAACTACATGGATACGCCGTTCGCGGTGGTCGCCCAGATCAGCACGGGTATCCTGATGATCGCGACGGGATTCCTGCTGCTGGTGATCTCGGTGCTGGAACTGGTGCGAGAGACCCAGGAGGTGGCGGACACGGATGCCCTGTCCGGCCTGCTGAACCGCCGCGGGTTCGAGCAGCGCGCCTCGGACCTCGTGCATGGGCGGGCCGGAGCGGCGCCGTTCGCGCTGCTGCTCATCGACATCGACCACTTCAAGGCCATCAACGACACCTTCGGCCACGGCGTGGGCGACCAGACCATCCGCGGCTTCGGCGGCATGCTCCAGCATACGCTGCCGCAGTCCGCGCTCATCGGCCGGGTGGGCGGCGAGGAGTTCGCCATCCTCCTGGAGCGCGCCTCGCCCGAGATGGCGCGGCTGCAGGCGGAATCGGTCCGCCTCGCCATCATTGGACATGACGATCCCGATTTGCCGCCCTTCACCGTCAGCATCGGCGTCGCGCTGGCCTCGCGGGCCGAGCCGCTGCAGACCACGCTCGAGCGGGCGGACGCCGCCCTCTACGAGGCGAAGCGGTCTGGACGCAACCGGGTCTGCTGCGCGCAGGAGGAAGTCCACGCCGACAACGTGGTGCCGCTGCGCCGCTGAGCGAACGTCGCTCTAGCGGTTCGGCCGCGTCGCGATGAAGACCGCCAGCACGACGAACAGGACGCCGAGGAAGGCGAGCACGAAGGTCGGTGCCCCAAGATACCAGCTGCCGGTGAACGTGCCGATGAAGCTCGACAATGCGAACAGCTTCACCATGGGCGGGATCGCCCCGGTCTCCCGCCAGCGCACGACGCCGGGGCCCAGCCAGCGGTGGTTGAGGAGCCAGGCTTCGAACTTGGGCGACGAGCGGGTGAAGCACCAGGCGGCGAGGATCAGGAACACCGTGCCCGGCAGCATGGGCACCACCATGCCGATGGCGCCGACGATCAGGAAGACGAAGCCGGCGGCGAACAGGAGCTTGCGGTAGATCGCATCGCGGCTCCAGCGGGCGGCGGCCAGCCTTTCGCTCTGGGTTGTCGCACTGGCGGGCGGGGGAGGGGCGGAAGCATCGTCGTCGGCGGCCATCGCCGGACCATGGCGCCTCATCCGGCCGAGAGCAAGCGCACCGCCGCATCCCGTTCCTGCAGGTGCAGCAGCGTGTGGAGCGCCCGCGCGGAGGGCATGGCGAGATCGGAATCGGCGCGCACCTGCGCCGCCGCCGCATTGCGGGCGGCCTCGACCTCTCCGCCATGCCACTCCATGCGGGCGAGGCGGAAGCCCGGCAGGCCGCTCTGGCGCGTGCCCAGCACGTCGCCCTCGCCGCGCAGGCGGAGATCCTCCTCCGCGAGCCGGAACCCGTCCTGGCTCTCGCGCAGGATGGCGAGGCGGGATTTCGCCGTCTCGCCCAAGGGATGGCGATAGAGCAGCAGGCAGACGGACGGCTTGTCGCCGCGCCCTACGCGACCGCGCAACTGGTGCAATTGGGCGAGGCCGAAGCGCTCGGCGTGCTCGATGACCATCACGGTGGCCTCGGGCACGTTCACGCCCACCTCGATGACCGTGGTCGCGACGAGCAGCCGCGTCTCGCCGCGAGCGAAGCGGCCCATGGCCTCGTCCTTGGCGGCGCCCGACATGCGACCATGCACCAGCCCGACCGATGCGCCGAAGATGGATTGCAGGGTCTCGTACCGCTCGGTGGCGGCGGCGAGGTCGGAGGTGTCGGTCTCCTCAACCAGCGGACAGATCCAATAGGCCCGCGCGCCGGAAGACAGCGCCCGGCCGACGCCGGCCACCACCTCGTCGAGCCGGTCGAGGGGCAAGGCGCGGGTGTCGATGGCCTGCCGGCCCGGTGGCTTTTCACGCAACTCGCTGGAGTCCATGTCGCCGAACAGGGTGAGCACGAGGGTGCGGGGGATGGGGGTCGCCGTCATCACCAGCATGTCCACCGCGTCACCCTTGCGGGCCAGCGTCAGCCGCTGCTCGACGCCGAAGCGGTGCTGCTCATCCACCACCGCGAGGGCGAGGTCGCGGAAGATCACGTCGTCCTGGATGAGCGCATGGGTGCCCACCACCAGATCGGTGCGGCCGAAGGCCAGCTCGGTAAGGACGGCCTCCCGGGCGCGGCCCTTTTCCCGGCCGGTGAGGATGGCCGTGGAGAGGCCGGCTGCGGCGGCCAGCGGCGCGATGGTCTCGTGATGCTGGCGCGCGAGGATCTCGGTGGGCGCCATCAGCGCCGTCTGCCTCCCGGCCTCTGACACGGTGGCGGCGGCCATCAGGGCGACCACGGTCTTGCCGGAGCCCACGTCGCCCTGGAGCAGGCGCAGCATTCGCGTGTCGGCGGCTAAATCCGCGCGAATGGCGGCGACGGCCTGCTCCTGCGCCCCGGTGAGCTGGAAGGGCAGGGCGGCGGCGAGCCGAGCCGAGATGTGTCCATCCCCGATGGTGGAGCGCCCACCAGCCTTCTCCTCCTGCGCCCGCACGAGCGCCAGGGTGAGCTGATGCGCCAGCAGTTCGTCGAAGGCGAGGCGCCGCCACGGGCCACCGGCCGGCGTTGCCTCATGGGGCGATGCCGGCTTGTGGAGGCGCGTCAGCGCCTCGCGGAAGGAGGGCCAGCCGCGCCCGGCCCGCAGCTCGTCGGGGATCCACTCGGGCAGGTCCGGCACGCGCTGGAGAGCGGCTTCGATGGATCGGCGCAGGTGGCCGGAGGCGAGGCCCTCCACCAGCGGATACACCTGCTCCACCGCCGGCAGCCGCTCGACTCCGGCGGCATCGAGGATGCGGTCCGGATGGGTCATCTGCCGCATCCCGTCATAGAGCGAGATGCGCCCGCACAGCCAGCGCTTCGCCCCCACGGGCAGCATCCGCTCGATGCGCGCCGGCTCGATCTTGAAATGCACCACCACCATGTCGCCACTGGCATCGGAGACATAGGTCCGGTGCGGTGCCCGGCTGCCGGGCGGTGGGGGCTGGTGGGCGTCGACCGTCACTTCCACCGTCACGTCGGTCTCGGGAACGGCCTCGGCGAGGAGGGGCCGGGCGCGGCGGTCCACGAAACCGGACGGCATGTGGAACAGGAGGTCGATCACCCGGGGCATCTCCCGTCCCAGCAGGCGCGCATACGGCTTCATCAGCTTGGGACCGATGCCGGAGAGGCTGTCGAGCGGCGCGAAAAGGGGGGAGAGGACGTCGGGACGCATGGCGGCGCGAGGGTGTCCGATCGCCCGTTGCGGCGCAAGCCGGGGCGGGGGGAGCGCTGAGCGAAGACGGTGGACAGGCACCGGCTGGAGATCGGCGGCAATCTGCTATAGGTTTCAAGGGTCAGGCGGAGATGGACACCGGGATGAGCACCGGCGAGGGCGACGGCGAGCAGGCGGAACGCGCGGCCTTCATCCTGAGGCTGCGCCAGCGGGGGATCAGGGACCTCGCCGTGCTGCGGGCCATCGAGCTGGTGCCGCGGCCGTTGTTCGTCGATCCCATGATGCGCCGTCACGCCTATGACGACGTGGCGCTGCCCATCGCCTGCGGCCAGACCATGTCGCAGCCGAGCCTTGTCGCCTCCATGACCGAGGCGCTCGGCGTCACCGCCGACCAGACCGTGCTGGAGGTGGGCACCGGCTCCGGCTACCAGGCCGCGGTGCTCTCACATCTCGCCGCCCGCGTGGTGACGGTGGACCGCTATCGCTCCCTCGTCAGCGAGGCGCAGACGCGCTTCGAGGTGCTCGGCCTGCGCAACGTCACCGCCTATGTGGGCGACGGCATGAACGGCATGCCGGCCCGCGCGCCGTTCGACCGTATCCTCGTCACCGCCGCTGCCCCCGACATTCCCCCGGCGCTGATGGACCAGCTCAAGCTCGGCGGCGTCATCGTCGCGCCCCTCGGTGCGCCTGAGGAGGTGCAGACCCTGGTCCGCATCGTCAAGGAGCAGTCTGGCCGCAGCCGCACCGACCTGATGAAGGTGCGCTTTGTACCGCTCGTTCCGGGCGCCGCGGCCACACTCTGAGCGAAAGCATTGCTTGTCAGGTATCCCGGTGCCGAAGCCCGTTGCGGGGGGGAGGGGGGTCGGCTATCGGGTTGGGCGAGTTGCGTTCCCGGGAGATTGAGAATTGAGGGTCGTGTCCGGCCGTGGGCGGCAGATTCTGGCGTGTGCGCTGCTGGTGGGCCTCCTTGCGGGCTGCTCGAACCGGCCGCAAGGCGCTCTGATCCCGGTGCCGGATGCGGTGCCTGGAACCTCCCGCGTGGACATGGTCGTTGCGACGGTTCGTGAGCGGTCCGATGGACCCGATATCTTCAATGGTGAGCGCGCCCGCACTCCGAGCTATGCCGAGATCGAGGTCTCGATCCCGCCTGACAGCGCCCGCCGGATCGGCGACGTCCAATGGCCGCGGAGCATTCCGGGCAATCCGGCGACCGACTTCGTTACCACCAAGCTCGACGACCTGACGCAGGATCAGGCGGTTGCGTGGTTCCACAACCGCATCAGCCGCACGCCCGGCCGGCAGGCCCTGGTGTTTGTGCACGGCTTTAACCAGCGCTTCGACGACGCGGTGTTCCGCTTCGCCCAGATCATCCACGATTCCGGGGCGCCGGTGACGCCGGTGCTGTTCACCTGGCCCTCGCGCGGCAGCCTGCTGGCCTATGGCTATGACCGGGAAAGCACCTCCTTCGCCCGGGACTCGCTGGAGCGGCTGCTGACCTTCATGGCGAAGGACCCGAACGTGGGTGAGATTTCCATCCTCGCCCATTCCATGGGCAACGTCGTGGCGCTTGAGGCGCTCCGGCAGATGGCGATCCGCAATGGCCGCATCCTGCCCAAGATCAAATATGTGATGCTTGCCGCGCCGGACGTGGACGTGGATGTCTTTTCCACCTTCTTCAACGAGATCGGCAAGACCAACCAGCGCCCCGCGTTCACCTTGTTCGTCTCGCAGGATGACAAGGCGCTCGCCGTGTCGCGTCGTGTGTGGGGCGACGTCCCCCGCGTGGGCGCAGTGGACCCGGAGCAGGAGCCCTTCCGCACCGAATTCGAGAAGAACAACATCAACGTGATCGACCTGACCAAGCTTCGGACCGATGACCCGCTCGCCCACGGCAAGTTTGCCGCGAGCCCCAAAGTCGTGCAGGCCATTGGCGCCCGCCTCGCCGAGGGGCAGACCATGACGGACTCCCGCGTGGGCGTCGGCGAGCACATCATCCAGATGACATCGGACGCTGCCAGCACGGTCGGCACGGCAGCCGGCCTCGTCATCGCCGCTCCCGTTGCGGTGGTGGACGAAGACACCCGGTCGCACTACGGGCAGCATGTGAATCAACTTGGTCGGTCAGTGTCGGATACCGCTGACAGCAGCGCCAGCGTGGTCGCTCTCCCCAAGGGCCACTGACGAAACGGCAGGTCGGGCCCTGCCGACCTGTTGCAGCTTTGTCACGGGAGAGTCGAAAGTTCGGCAGCACCACGCCGAAGATACGTCATTTAAGCCGCCGTTTACGCATGGGCCTCTTAACTGCGGGCCGTAATGTTTGCGTGCGAGTTCGGTCACATGCGTAATTCCTGCGGGACACACGGGCGTAACGTCTTCGCGCGGCTGGCACTGATCGGGCTCGTGTCCGGAACAGTCGCCGGCTGCAGTTCGGATACGATCCGCTTCGCTGCCGACTCCCCCCAGCCCCCGGCCGGAGCGCCTGTCGCGGGCTACCAGGGCCACCCGGGCGGGTATCCTCCTGCTGGCAGTGGGGATGTCACCGGCTCGCTCGGCTCCGGCCGCGTCGACTCGATGCCCGCGCCGCCGCCGGGCCAGGCAGCCGCGCCCGGCTATCAGCCCTCCTCCTACGCTTCGACCGGAGGCGCCCAGCCGCTGTATGGCGCACCCGGCTACGCCGCAGCGCCGGCATCCCCTGCCGCGCCGGCCCGCGGTCCCGCGGCCGGCACCCATGTGGTGGTGGCGGGCGAGACGCTCGGCTCCGTTGCCCGCATGTACAACGTCTCAGTCGCGTCGCTGACGATCGCCAATAACATCCCGGCCGGCGGCACGGTGCGGACCGGCCAGACGCTCATCATCCCGCCCGGCGGCAACGGCGCGTCACAGGCGAAGGCCACCCAGGCCGCCGCCCAGACCACCGCCGCCGCCAAGCCGCCGCAGCTCGCCGCGGCGGCTCCGGTCCCGAGCACGCTGCAGGTTCCCGGCTCGGCGAAGCCCGCGACGGTCGCTGCTGCGCCCGCTCCGACTCTGACGCCCGCCCCTGCGGCAAAGCCCACGCAGACCGCTGCCGCGAAGACTGGCTCCGCGCCGACTTCGGCGGTTTCGAAGTCCGCCGCACCCGAGCCCAAGGTCGAGACGGCCGCCAAGGTCACGCCGGTTGACGACGCCGACGACGCCCCGCGCGCCGGCGGCTCCGGTCCCCAGTTCCGTGCGCCCGTCCGTGGCCGCGTCATCGCCTCGTATGGCCCCAAGCCCGGTGGCGCCCACAATGACGGCGTGAACTTCGCCGTGCCGGAAGGCACCGCGGTGCGCGCCGCGGAGGACGGCACCGTCGCCTATGCCGGCAACGAACTGAAGGGCTATGGCAATCTCGTGCTCATCAAGCACGCCGACGGCTACGTGACCGCCTATGCCAACAACAGCGAGCTGACGGTGAAGCGCGGCGACACGGTGCGGCGCGGCCAGATCGTTGCGAAGGCCGGCCAGAGCGGCAACGTCACCTCGCCCCAGCTGCACTTCGAGATCCGCAAGGGCTCGACCCCGGTCGATCCGAGCCGCTACGTCGCGGGTCTCTGAGGCAGGGCTCCTTCTGAAACGAAAACGGCCGGGCATCTGCCCGGCCGTTTTGCGTTTCGGGGTGCCGGTCAGGCCGCCACCGAATGCTCCATCTCGCCGCCGTAGCGCCGGCGCAGGTGGGCCTTGAACACCGAGGCGTCGAGCGGCCGGCCGGTGGCGCGGGTGAGGAGTTCGTCCGTCTCCAGCAGCGAAGCCTGCCCGTGTACGTTGACGCGCAGCCACGCCAGGAGCGGCGCGAAATCGCCCGTGGCGATGCCGGGCAGGATGCCAGGATCAGCGCGGCAGGCCGCGTCGAACAGCTGCGCGGCGGTCATGGCGCCCAGCGTGTAGGTGGGGAAATAGCCCCAGCCGCCGCCCGGCCAATGGATGTCCTGCAAGCAGCCGAGGCGGTCATTGGGCGGGTTAACGCCGAGCAGCGACTGCATGCCCTCGGCCCAGGCGCCGGGCAGATCGGCGAGCTTCATCTCGTCGCCGATGAGCGCCTTCTCCAGCCGGTAGCGCAGGATGACGTGGGCGGGATAGGTCACCTCGTCCGCATCCACCCGGATAAAGCCGCGTTCCACCTTCGTGTAGAGGCGCCACAATGCATCCGCCTCCCAGGCCGGGCCCGAACCGTTGAAGGCGGCGCGCATGCGCGGGGCGGCGAAGGTGAGGAATTCCCGGCTGCGGCAGGCCTGCATTTCCATCAGCAGCGACTGGCTCTCATGGATGCTCATGGACCGCGCCTGCCCGACCGGCTGGTGGATATAGTCCTGCGGGCGGCCCTGCTCATAGAGCGCGTGTCCGGTCTCGTGCAGCACGCCCATGAGGGCGCGGGAGAAGTCGCTCTCGTCGTAGCGGGTGGTGATGCGCACGTCGTTGTCGGCGCCGCCGCAGAAGGGATGGGCCGAGACGTCCAGACGGCCGCGCTCGAAATCGAAGCCCACCACCTTCATCAGTTCCAGCCCAAGCTGGCGCTGCGCTTCCACGGCGAAGGGGCCTTCCAGCGCGGGGGTGGCCGGCCGGCGCGCCTGAATCTCCAGAACTTCCTCGGTGAAGCCGGGCAGGAACTGGGCGAGGTCGTCGAACAGCGCGTCGATGCGGGCCGAGCGTCCGCCGGGCTCGTAGCCGTTGAGCAGGGCGTCATAGGGGGAGAGGCCAAGCTTCTCGCCCTTCACCCGGCCGATCTCGCGTTGGAGCCGCAGCACCTCCTCCAGATAGGGCAGGAGGGCCGGGAAATCGGCGTCCGCCCGCGCCTTGCGCCACGCCATCTCGCAGCGGGACGCGGCGCGGCTGGAGGCCTCCACAAGATCGGCGGGCACGGCGGTGTCGACGGTGAAGCTGCGGGTGATCTCGCGCACATTGGCGCGCTCCCACGGGCCGAGGTCTTCCCCCTCGGAGGCGGCGATCCAGTCACCGATGCGCGGGTCCGTCGCCATGTTGTGGTGGAGCACGCGCAGCAAGGCGAGGCTCTCCGCGCGGGTGGAGGCGGCGCCTTTGGGCATCATGGTGTCGCTGTCCCACTGGAGGATGCCGATGCCGTTGGCGAGCGCGGCGGTTCGGTCGAAATGGGCGGCGAGGTCGGAATAGGCCGTCATGGCGCGATCCTGTTGGCTCAAGGGCCGGGAAAAGGGCGATGACGGTAGCCAAGCGGTGCGGGCATGAAAAGGGCGGGGCGCGCCCCGGACAAGCGACGGCGCAGCCGGAGCGCTGATCCGGGGCCCAGTGCAAGACTGCGCGCAGCGGGCAAAGGCTTCGGGCGGCTGGGTCAGGAAGCGCCTTCGGCGGTCTGTTGCGCTGGGCCCCGGATCGCATTCCGCTGTCGCTGCATGCGTCCGGGGTGCGAGGCCGTCTCCGTCGCGACGCGCAAAGAAAAGCCCGGCGCGGACATCGGGTCCGGCCGGGCTGGAGGTACACCGTGGTTCGGGTCGATGGGCCCTCAGGCCGCCTTCTCGCCGGGGGTGAGCGAGAGCACCGACTCAAATCCTTCAAACTCCGGACCGCCGATATAGTTCACGCGGTTGGATGACGCACCCGCGTCGCGGTGGGCGAGGCGGAAGGCCTCGGACTTGGTCCAGGCCTCGAAATCGGCCTTCGTGCCCCAAACGGTGTGGGAGATGTAGAGGGTGTACTCCTCCTTCTCCGGCCCGCGGCAAAGGTCGAAGGCGACGAAGCCGGGCACGCTGGCGATGTAGGTGTCGCGCTCGCGCCAGACCCGTTCGAACTCGGTCTCGGACCCGTGCTTCACCTTGAACCTGTTGGTGGCAATGAACATTTCTTCACTCCGAACTGGCAATGGGATGGGGCGGTGGCCGGCTATTTCACCGGATAGGGCGTCGCCGCCGCGATGGTGTCGGCACCGTTCTTGAACTTGAGGCCGGCCTTCGCGGTGATGCCGGCGCTCGGCAGGAACTGCTGGTACTGAACGTACTGCTCGTTGAAGAGGTTCTCAACGGAGAGCTGGGCCAGCACGTTGGGGTCCGGCTGGTAGCCGAGATAGAGGTTCACAAGGTTGAAGCTCGGCGTCGGCTCATAGGGCGAGTCGGACGGCAGGTCCGCAGCCGTCTTGGCCGCCACCCACTGCCAGCGCACCGAGACGGTGAGCTTGTTCTCGAGGAAGCGCGCGCCGAGCGTCGCCGCGATGTTGTTCGGCATCACGTTGGCGAGCGGTTGGCCGTTGTTGGTGTTCTCGCCGTCGGACACGGTGGCGTTGAAGCCCGCGAACCAGACGCCGGCGTCGTAATTGCTCTCGAACTCGAAGCCGCGCAGGCGAGCGTTGGCGATGTTCTGGTACTGGTAGTTGGCATAGGTGCCGTAGATCGTCTTGTCGTAGCCGACCAGCTCGATGTAGTCCTCCACATCGTTCTGGTAGACGTTGGCCTTGGCACGGAACTTGTCGCCCTTGGTGAAGATGTCGTCGAACCGCAGATTGAGGCCGATTTCCTTGTTCTTGCCGATTTCGGGCTTGAGATACGGGTTCGGCACGAAACAGAACACGCCGTAGCTGCCATCCGGACAGAAGACGAGGGGGATGTTCGGCGGGTGAGCGCCGTTCACCAGTGTCTCGGTCACGGCCGGGGCGCGATAACCTTCCGCGAAGGTGCCGTAGAGCGTCACCCACTGCCAGGGCGTGAGGCCCACGGTGATCTTGGGCGAGAGGTGGTCGCCGCTGGTGGAAACGCCGTCTCCGCTCAGATTGTAGGTATCGTACCGCAGCGCGCCGATGGCCTCGAACCAGGTGGAATAATTGGCCTTCCACTGAATGAAGGCGCCGCCCACGCCGCGCTCGCCGGAGGGGTTGTAGCCGTCGCCGAAGCCGTAATTGTCGATATTATCCACGTCATCGTGGAAATAGTCGCCGCCGATGGTGATGGCGTTGCGGATGTCGGCGAAGGTGAAGCGGGACGTGTTGTTGATGTCGAAGCCCAGCGTGTCGATGGTGAAATAGCGCGGATCGCCAATGGAGCCGGTGATGGAGCTGGACGTGCCCGCCACCTTCAGCTGGCTCTGCTTCACGCGGTTCCAGTAAATCTGGCTGCGCCAGTCGAAGACGTTGTCATCGGGATTGGTGTAGTTCCAGCTCGCCGTCAGGGTCTGGTTGAGAACGGTGGTGCCGTACTGGGTGGAGCCGGCGGGGATGTCGTTGTTCACCAGCGCGGCGTTGTAGGTGGTGTAGTCGGCATCGTAGTTGAGGCCGGTGATCTTCACCTCATGGTGGTCCGCCGGGCGGAAGGTGAGCTTGGCGATGCCGGTCCAGATGTCCGAGCCGGTGCCGGGCACGACGCTGCCATCGCCGTCCGTATAGTCGCCCTGCGAGCGATAGGTGCCGCCGAAGAACAGGTCGATGTTCGGGTTCACCTTCGCTGCCGCGAACAGGGCGGCATAGCCCATCGGTCCGTTGGAGCCGAATTCGCTGGCGGATTCCACGCCCCAGGTCTGGCCCGGCTTGATGATGTCGTTGGCGTCCTTGGTGCGGAAGGTGACCACGCCGCCGATGGCGCCCGAGCCATAGATGTTGGCCACCGGGCCGCGCACCACGTCCACGCCCGCCAGCAGGCCGGGCTCAAGGAAAAACGAGCCGGCGCCGGTGCCGTGGCCGAGCTGGGTGAAGTTCTGCCGCGCGCCATCCACGAATACCGCGACACGGCCATAATCCTCCATGCCGCGAATGTTGATGGAGGCCTGGGTGGAATTGCCGTTCTGGATGACGGTGGTGCCCGGCATGCCGAAGAACACGTCCTGTGTCCGCGACGGCATGAGCTGTTCGAGATCGTCCGGCCGCACCACGCTGATGGCGGCGAGGGCATCGATGGCGCGTTCCTCGGAGAGGCTCGCGGCTACCGTGATGGTGTCGAGGGAGATGGCCGTGGTGTCGTCGGTCGCGCCCGCCTCCGGCGCGCTCTGGGCGTTGAGCGGCGTGGCCATCAGCACGGCGCAGAGCGCCACCCCCGCGAGCAGCGCCTCTTTCCCACGGCGATGTCTTTCGCCCTTGAACACGCCCATGCGCTGCGGTTCTCCCGCCATGATCCTCTCCCGGCTGATGTTCGGAGGCTGGCTGGCGTCGACCGTGAAGCCGGGGACGTGGCGGGCCGCAGGCGCTTTGCCTGAACAGGCGTCTGCCTGACACGAATTGGCTACCGTTGCGCCACAGGTGCGTCAAGAAGAATACATCTAACTTGCCAATGAACGGAAATAACGTCAGAGATTGTTGCGTGTCTGGCACGTAAATAAGTGCCGGATCGATATTGGAATAAATAAAATAAAGGCGAATCGCTCTAATGAAGACTCGCCATGAGAAAATGGAGTTGCTCTAATTCCATGCTGCCTCAGGTTCAGAAAGCTATCCGTGCATTCCACGTTGCGGCGCGTCGAGCCGTTCTTGGCGCGGTCGTCGCTGTCCTTGTTGGCGTCACCGGCCTGGCGCCCCGGGGCGCGGCGGCCCAGTCGCAAGGTGCAGCGCAGCCGCGCATCGTCTCCATCGGCGGCGCGGTGACGGAGATCCTGTTTGCGCTCGGCCTCGGCGATCGCGTGGTGGCGGTGGACCAGACCAGCCGTTACCCCGCCGCCGCCCGCGCCCTGCCGGATGTGGGCTATGCCCGGGCCTTGTCGCCGGAGGGCGTGCTCTCGGTGGGGCCGACGCTGATCCTCGCCATGGAAGGCGCCGGCCCTCCATCCACCATGGAGGTGCTGAAGCAGGCCTCGGTGCCAGTCGTCATCATTCCAGACGGGCATGACCGTGAGGCGGTGCTGCGCAAGATCGCGGCGGTGGCCAAGGTGGTCGGCGCGGAGGAGAGGGGCAGGGCGCTCGCCGCCGAGGTTTCCGAGGATTTCGCCGCCCTCGACGCCATGGTGAAGGCGCTGCCGGGGCGGTCGCGCGCGGTGTTCGTGCTCTCGGCTTCCGGAGGGGCGGCGGTGGTGGGTG
>JAYSCE010000058.1:0-12974 GCA_041915035.1 Xanthobacter sp. | reverse complement strand
CGAACCCTCGTATTCAGCTTGGAAGGCTGCTGCTCTACCATTGAGCTACACCCGCATCCCGGCTGGCTTACCATGCCGATCCGTAGGGCGGAAGAGGTGGCGGGTGGCCGGCTCGGCCGGCCCCGTCCTGCTTCCGCGGACCGGCTGACACCGGCCTAGCGCTCCTTCGAGCGCATTGCGACGACGGGTGGTGGAGGGGGTTGGATTTGAACCAACGTAGGCAGAGCCAACGGATTTACAGTCCGTCCCCTTTAACCACTCGGGCACCCCTCCATAACGACGCCCGTCATCGCGGACCTTCATGCCGGAGCACGAAGGCTTCGAGCCGGACTGGCGATGCAGGAAAGCCCCAGCGGCCGAAGGTGACGCAGAGCGCAAGCTCAAATCGCCATCCGAGGCCGGGTTTATGTGAAAACGCCGTGCCGAAGTCAACCGGAAATCGCCCCACCATGCGCCTCAATCGGTGCCCCTGTGGACGGCTTGGCCGGGCGTGCCGCAACATGGCGCACCGAAACGCCTCTGCGAACCCCGTCGCCCCTTGCGCGCGGCTGCGGGGTCTGACAAAGCCACGGCATGTCTGATCGTCCGCCCCGCGAACCGCGCCGCCCCGGCGCCCGCCCGCCCTACGCCGGCCGCGGCGGCCCGCGCCCCTCCGGCGCGCCCTTCCCCCCGCGCAAGGGCAAAGGCGGCGGCAAGCCGCCCCCGTGGGCCGGCGCCGACGATGTCGCCCTGCTCTATGGCTGGCACACGGTCGCCGAGGCCATCGGCAATCCCAAGCGGCGTTTCCGCAAGCTGATGGCGACGGAAAACGCGATCCACCGCCTGGCCGAGGAGGGACTCGTGCCCCCGGTCACGCCCGACGTGGTGCGCCCCGGCGACATCGACAAGCTGCTGGGGCCGGACGCCGTGCATCAGGGCCTCCTCGCGGAGGTCGATCACCTGCGCTCGCCGCCCCTGAAGGACCTCGCGCAGAGCGAACTGCTCCTGGTGCTCGACCAGATCACCGATCCCCACAACGTCGGTGCCATCGTGCGCTCGGCGGCGGCCTTCGGGGTGAGTGCCATCGTTACCACAGCCCGCCACAGCCCGGCCGCCACCGGCGTGCTGGCGAAGAGCGCCTCGGGCGGGCTCGAACATGTGCCCTTCTGCCTTGTGCAGAACCTCTCCCGGGCCCTCATCGAGCTGAAGGACAACGGCATGCTGGTGGTTGGCCTCGACAGCGAGGGGCCGGCGGACATCGAGGATACGCGGTTGCGGGCGCCCCTAGCCCTGGTTCTGGGTGCCGAGGGCAAGGGCCTGCGCCAGCTCACCCGAGAGACGTGCGATGTGCTCGCCCGCATCGACCTGCCCGGCGCGATCAAGAGCCTCAACGTCTCGAACGCGGCCGCCCTGGCACTGGGCATCGCCCGCCGCGCGATGAAGAGAAGCTGAAGCGGGGCCGACCGCCGTCGGCGCCGTGCTGCGGCGCACGCATTTTTCGCCTTGCACCTAAGACCAATGACCAATCGTAAGGTGGCCACACCTTCGCCATGATACCGCTCGGCGCGCCGTGCGCGCCCAGCCCTGCGGGATATCCGCGCGCCAAAAATGACGCGGAACCCAGAGGGTCTACCGGAGGAACGCCCTGAGAACCGTCGCACACCCGCGTGCGCACGGCGCTGTGGGCTTGCGCCGAAAAGACCCTCTCTCGCAGGACCTGTTGGGTCCGACATCCGCCGGCGGCGGAGCCCCGAAGCGATGGGAGGGAGTGGTTCCATGAGCGTGACAACAGCGGGGGCGGCAGCAAAGCCTCGTCCCATGAGCCGGGAGGAGAAGAAGGTTATCTTCGCCTCGTCCCTCGGCACCGTATTCGAGTGGTACGACTTCTATCTTTACGGCTCGCTGGCCGCGATCATCGGCGCGCAGTTCTTCTCGGCCTATCCGCCGGCAACCCGGGACATCTTCGCCCTGCTGGCCTTCGCCGCCGGCTTCCTGGTGCGCCCCTTCGGCGCCATCGTGTTCGGGCGCATCGGCGATCTCGTCGGCCGCAAGTACACGTTCCTCGTCACCATCCTCATCATGGGCCTGTCGACCTTCATCGTCGGCATCCTGCCCAACGCGGCGTCCATCGGCATCGCCGCCCCGATCATCCTGATCGGCCTGCGCCTGCTGCAGGGCCTTGCCCTCGGCGGAGAGTATGGCGGCGCCGCGACCTACGTGGCGGAGCACGCCCCGCATGGCCGCCGCGGCTTCTACACCTCTTGGATCCAGACCACGGCGACCCTCGGCCTGTTCCTTTCGCTGATCGTGATCCTGTTCACCCGCACCATCGTAGGCGAACAGAATTTCGCGGCCTGGGGTTGGCGCGTGCCGTTCCTCGTCTCCATCGCGCTGCTCGGCATCTCGGTCTGGATTCGTCTCCAGCTCTCCGAGTCGCCGACCTTCCAGAAGATGAAGGAGGAGGGCACCACCTCGAAGGCCCCGCTGTCGGAGGCCTTCGGCCAGTGGAGCAACCTCAAGGTCGTGCTGATCGCGCTGTTCGGCCTCGTCGCCGGCCAGGGCGTGGTCTGGTACACGGGCCAGTTCTATGCCCTGTTCTTCCTGCAATCGATCCTCAAGGTCGACGGCTACACCTCGAACCTGCTGATCGCGTGGTCGCTGGTGTTCGGCACGGGCTTCTTCGTGTTCTTCGGCTGGCTGTCCGACAAGATCGGCCGCAAGCCGATCATCCTCGCCGGCTGCCTCATCGCCGCGGCGAGCTACTTCCCGCTGTTCAACATGATCACCACCTACGCCAACCCGGCGCTGGAAAAGGCGATCCAGAACATCCGGGTCACGGTGGTGTCCGATCCGGCGAACTGCGGAAGCCTGTTCAACCCGGTAGGCACCCGCATCTACACCCAGCCCTGCGACCTTGCGCGCGATTTCCTCGCGAAGTCCTCGGTGAAGTACTCGACCGAGGCCGGGCCCGCCGGTTCCCCGGTGCAGCTGAAGATCAACGATACGGTCGTGCCCTACACGCCTGACTTCAACAAGACGGCCCTCGCGGCGCTCCAGGCGGCGGGCTACCCGTCGGCGGCGACCAACAAGGACGTGGTGAAGATGGCGCATCCGTTCGACATCTTCCGCCCGCAAGTGGCGGCGGTGATCGGGCTGCTGTTCATCCTCGTGCTGTTCGTGACCATGGTGTACGGCCCGATCGCGGCAGCGCTGGTGGAGCTGTTCCCGGCCCGTATCCGCTACACCTCCATGTCGCTGCCCTACCATATCGGCAACGGCTGGTTCGGCGGCCTGCTGCCGGCCACCGCCTTTGCCATGGTGGCCGCCACCGGCGACATCTACTACGGCCTCTGGTACCCGATCGTGATCGCTCTGATGACCTTCGTCCTCGGCCTTCTGTTCGTGCCCGAGACCAAGGATCGCAACATCGATCACTGGCACTGAGGAGGCGCGCGGCCCCGCCGCGCGTCACCCTCCCATCGAACGGCTCCGCCCCCGGGCGGGGCCGTTTTCATTTCCCCCGGCCTCCGGCTTGTTCAGCGGGTGAGGCGCTGGTAGATCATGGGCCGGAGCCGGGTTAGCACAGCGGTAGTGCAGCGGTTTTGTAAACCGAAGGTCGGGGGTTCGATCCCCTCACCCGGCACCATTCCCCCCCTTAGCCGACATTCACCGACGTAAAGAAAACGGCCCAGCGCATCGCTGCCGCTCGGCACCCATTCCCGGACCTCCGGCTGGTCGCTGACCGCGCAGGACGTGTTCAACACCGTCATGCGCATGGCCATCGAGGCCATGGCAGCCACCCAGGGCCAGACCCAGTCCCTGCACGCCAACGCGCCCGACGAGGCGCTGGCGGCCCTCGGTTAAGCCATCGGCAGGCTCCCCTTCCCTCAATCCACGCCCTTCCCGTTCCACCGCTTCGTCGTCGGCAGGTCGAGGCCGAACAGATCGAGGGCGCGGGCGACCGTCTGGTCCACGATCTCCAGGATAGACGTGGGCCGGTGGTAGAAGGCCGGCACGGGAGGCATGAGGATGGCGCCGTTGCGGGTGGCCTGCGCCATCAGCTCCACATGGCCGGCATGAAGCGGGGTTTCGCGCAGCAGCAGCACCACGCGGCGCCGCTCCTTCAGGCACACGTCGGCGGCGCGCACCACCAGCTCGTCATTGTAGCAATGGGCGATGCCGCTCAGCGTCTTGATGGAGCAGGGCGCGACCAGCATCCCCTCCGTGACGAACGAGCCCGAGGACACGGACGCGCCGATGTCCTTCGGATTGTGGACGTGGTGGGCGAGCGCGCGCACCGCGTCCGGCGTGAAGTCGGTCTCGGCGATGATGGTCCGCGCGCCCGAGGGCGAGAGCACGAGATGGGTCTCGACCCCGCCCTGCTCCCGCAGCAGCTGGAGCGCGCGGATGCCGTAGATGGCGCCGGACGCGCCGGTGATGGCCACCACGAGACGTTTCATGTCGTCAATCCGGCAGCGCCAGATCGGACCAGATGGCCTCGGTCAGTTCCGTGAAGGCCGGATCGCTGCGCATAGCCCGCATGTGCCGGGGCCGTAGCAGTTCCACCCGGTATTCGGCGAGAATTCGGGCCGGGCGGGCGCTGAACACCACCACGCGGTCGGCCAGCGCCACCGCCTCCTCGATGTCGTGGGTGACGAAGATGATGGAGCGGCGCTCCGCCTCCCACACCCTGAGCAGTTCGAGGCCCATGGCGATCTTGGTCTGGTAGTCGAGCGCGCCGAAGGGCTCGTCCATCAGCATCAAGGAGGGGCGATAGGCGAGCAGGCGCCCCAGCGACACACGCTGGCGCATGCCGCCCGAGAGCTGCTTCGGCCAGGCATTCTCAAAGCCTTCGAGCCGCAGCAGCTTGATGAGCCGCGCCACCTGCGCCGCCTGCTCGCCGGCGGGCGTGCCGCCCAGCTCGGCGCCGACGCGGATGTTCTCGGCCACCGTGCGCCACGGCAGCAGCGCGTCCTTCTGGAACATGAAGCCGACCTTGGGCGGCGGCCCGGTGACGGCCTTGCCGTCCACCTCCACCTGCCCGCCGGAGGGCTTCAGCAGCCCGCTGATGGCGCGCAGCGTCGTCGTCTTGCCGCAGCCGGACGGGCCGAGGAGCGAGACGAACTCCCCCTCCGCCACATCCAGCGAGATGCCGGAGACCACCTCCAGCGGCGGCAGGTCCGGCCGGGGGAAGGAGATGCAGAGGTCTTTCAGCGCCGCGCGGGGCCTGGGTGCGTCAGCGTTCAGCGCCAGTTCGGTCAGCGCCATGTGATCACCCTCCGCTCGATGAAGCCCACAAGCTGGTTGGCCAGCATGGCCAGCACCATCAGCACGATGAGGCCGGTGAAGACGCCGGTGGTGTCGAGCTGCCCGCCGCGGCTTTCCACGTACCAGCCGAGGCCGCGATTGGCGCCGATCAGCTCGCCCACCACCGCCCCGATAAGGGCGAGGCCGATGCCAATGCGGAACGAGGCGAGAATCCACGGAGTCACCGCCGGCAGCAGCACCCGACGCACCAGATAGAGGCGCCCGGCGCGCATGGACTTCATGAGGTCCAGATGGTCGGGATCGATGGTGCGGATGCCCTCCATGACGTTCATCAGGAAGATGAACACCACCATGGTGAAGGCCATCATGATCTTCGAGAACAGGCCGATGCCGAACCACAGGATGAACAGCGGCGCCAGCGCCACGCGCGGCAGGCCGTAGAGGCCCATGACGACCGGATCGAGGGTGCGGGCAACCTCCGGCGCGCGGGCCAGCACGATCCCGAGCGGGATGCCGACAACCGCCGCTAGGATCAGCCCCGCCCCCGCCTCCTGCAGCGTGGTGCTGGTGTGCAGCCACAGTTCGCCGCTCAGCGCCAGTTCCCACAGCCGCGCCGCGATCAGGCTCGGCCGGCTGCTCCAGAACGGGTTGAAGAGGGTGTGGGAGGCCAGCTCCCACAGGGCGAGCAGGACGGCGATGAGGCCGATCTGCCGCAGCCCGGTGGCGCCGATGCCCAGAGAGAGGCGCCGGGCCGGCCGCGCCAGCGCCGGCCCGCGCGTGGTGATGGTGTCGCTCATGCGGCGCCTCATTTGGGCAGATAGGAGAGAGCCACGATGTCGGCGTAGGGCATCGGCTTCAGCTTCGGCTCGGCGATGGTCATCATGGCCATCAGGAAGTTGAAGCTCTCGGGCGACATGATGCCGTCCTTGGAGAGATAGCCCGCGGCCAGGTCATCGGCGAGCTGGGCGACCATGGCGTCGTCCTTCATCTCGGGAAACAGGCTCTTGATGGCCGGGTAGAGCACCGTCTTGTCCTGCTGGATCAGGCGAAGCGCCTTCACCACGGCCCGTGCCACCTTGCGCGCTTCTTCCGGATGCGCCTTCAGCCAGGTATCCGTGGCGATGAGGTCCTGCGCCGGATAGGGCAGCTTGCGGAAATCCTCGATGATCCGGTAGGCGCCCTTCTCGGCCATCACGATCTGGATGTCGGGCGTGGAGAACATGCCGCCGGCGATGGCCCCGGCCTGCAGCGCCGCCTTCTGCGCGCCCGCGCGACCCACCGAGAGGAGGATGAAGTCCTTGTCCGGGTCGAGCCCGGCCTTGCGGATGGCATAGCGCACCGTGGTGTCGGTGAGGCTGCCGGCGGTGGTGATGCCGATCTTCTCCCCCTTCAGGTCGGCGATGCTCTTGGCGGTGGAATCCGCCTTGCCGATCAGCGCGTAGCTGTGCTGCTCGGCGAGCGCCACCAGCACCTTTCCGCCGAGCCCGCGATCCTGGAGATGGACCGCATGGTCGGCGGCGCAGATGCACAGATCGATGCTGCCGGAGGCGAGCGCCTGCGCCACCGGGCCGCCGCCCTTGAAGTCGAGCCGCTCGTACTTGAGGCCCTCCTCGGCGAAGAAACCCTTCTGGTCGGCGACGAGAATGGGCAGGCCGCCGGCCGAGAGCTGGGCGACGCCGATCTTGAGGAGCGTCTCGGCGGAGGCGGCCATGGACGACAGGCCGGCCAGCGGCAGCAGCGCCGCGGCGAAGAGAAGAGACTTGACCCTGCGACGCATGTGTTCACCCTCTGGAAGAGTGGAAGACTGCTTCACCAACCTCGAACGCTCTCGTCGATTTATTTTCTGGCGATGATTTTTCTGGGCTTTTTTACTTAAGATCAGCGGCCGGGCGGCTTGGCGGCGAAGGCGGAGCCGCGCAGGCACATGGCGCCCTTGGCGTCCTGCCACAGGCGTTCGGTGGCGTGCAGATGGCCGAGGGCACGGGCGACGATGGCGAAGTTGTAGTCGCTGAATGCTTCGGCGATATCCGTGTAATAGCGCGGCGCCTCGCCGATCATCTGCGCGATCTTCTCGGCCAGCGCCGCGACATCTTCATCGGTCGCGGAGGCGCCCGGCTCATCCGCCTTGCCGGAGACGTAATCGCCGATCTTCGCCGTGTCAGCATAGGCATAGGCGATGCGCTCGTAGCGCTCCTTCGGAATGCCCTCGGATATGGTGGCATCGATGCCGACCTTCGCCGTGGTGGGCACTACGCCGGGCGGGGTCGGCGGCAGGCTCGGGTCCAGCGGCTTTCCGCGCGCACCGGTGACGATCATGATGTCCTTGTCGCCCTGCACGCGGGTGGCGATGGCCCATTCCACATCCATGGGATTGAAGACGTCGATATCGTCGTCCACCACCACCACATGCTTCAGGTCCATCACCGAGAGGGCGGCGAGCAGGGCGTTCTTGCCCTCTCCCGGCTGCTTCTTGATGGAGATGACCGCATGCCAGAAGGCGCAGCCGCCGAGGGTGACGTTGATATCCTTCACCTGCACGCCGGCGGTCTTCAGCGCCTGCCGGATCGCGGCATAGCGGGTGGGGGCGGCGAGCCAGGTGTTCTCCCACGGCATGTGGAGCGCGTAATAGACCGCATCCTTGCGCATGGAGATGGACTTAATGCGCACGATGGGGTTCCAGTGCAGCCCGCCCATGAGCCGGGTGAACTCACCGAAGCGGCCTTCGGGGTAGATCCAGCCGTGGGGCAGGATCTCCGCCTCCAGCACGATCTCGGCGTCGGCGATGTAGGGCACATCGATGGTTCGGCAGGGCGCGAGGTCCACCGGGCCGCCGCGCAGGCCGCCGGAGATGGCCATCTCGTCCACGCCGAGGGGCGCGCGGAAGCCCGAGCCCATGATCTCGTAGGGGTGGGTGCCGATGGAGATGGAGATGGGGCACGGCCGCCCCGCCTCATACGCCCGCTGCGCGAACAGGCGCATGTTGTTGGGCGTGACGATATCGATGCCGGTGAGGTTCTTTTCCTTGACGATGAAGCGGTAGATGCCCGCGTTGAGCCCGAATTCCGGATCGCGCGCGATCACCACGCCGGCGGTGATCATCGGGCCGCCGTCATAGATCGAACTCATGGGGATGGGCAGCTTGTAGAGGTCGACCGCGTCGCCCTCCATCACCACTTCCTGCGTGGGCGAGGTGTTGACGATGTTGGGGTTCACCGGCCGGTCGATGGCCGCCCTCAGCTTCATCTCGATCTCGGGATAGGCGGTGCAGCCGAGCGACATGATGGCCCGCTTCTGCGAGCGGATGATGCCGGAGACGACGGGCACGTCGTAGCCGATGACATTGTGGAAGAACAACGCCTTGTCGGATTGGTCCACCAGCGTCGCGATGTGGCGGATGTCAATCGGCTGATGCAGGTCGATCAGCTCGCCCTCATCGCGAAGCCGGCCCAGAAACTCGCGAAACGTCTCGGTATCGTGCCGCATCTGTCACGCTCCACGCGCGCCACGTGCCGTGGCCGCGCCCATAAAAAAGGCCCGGCCTGCGGCCGAGCCCTGGATCACCTGACGGTCCGCCCGGACACCCGCGCGACGGCCCGCACCACGCGGAACCCGTGACGCGCTACGCCCGGCACGGCGCACCGGCCGCGTCGGCTGAAATGGGAGGGTTGGGCCGCCGTCGCATCGACCATGATGGGAAACACCTCTCGAACGCACGCCACTTGCAGGCATTCACATGGCCGATACTTCCGGAACCAGCGGAATACTGCGGGATGTACAATCAACAGGCTGCCGGGGCGCGCGTGAGCGCACCGTCATGCTCCGGCAGATGAGATACGCGTGGTGCTACCCAGCCCGGTCGCGGGCAGGCCGCGGAAGCGGATGAACCGTCGTCACGCCCGTGAGGCGAGATATCCATCCGCCGCGCGCGGTCGGCCGGAAACCAGCCACCACGGAAGACATAATACATAGCTTGGTATGCAAGTCCATCTATTCGCCATGCGCGAATATTAGGCAGCCGTTGGCGCGATACGATTAAAAGGAATGCGCGCAAACGGTCGGTCGACCTATAACTATCTGAAAGAAAGCGCATTATTCGATTCGATGCAAAGCTGTTAGACCGGCGCGCTCTAGTCGTCGCGACGGCGCAAATCGGCTTCCAGCCGGTCCGTGAGGTGGATGAGCATGTCGCGCAGCGCCGCCTGGGCCGCCGGATCGAGCCCTTCCAGCGCCACGCTATTGACGTCGGCGGCGTTGCGCACGGCCGCGCGGGCGAGGCGCGCGCCATCCTCGGTGAGATGGATGGTGGCGAGCCGGCCGTCCTCGGCACTCTGGCGGCGGGTGATGAGCCCGTCCCGTTCCATCCGCTTCAAAGTATTGGCCATGGTCGCCTGCTCGATGCGCACCACCTCGCACAGGTCTCGCTGGCTGATGCCATCGCGAGCGAGCAGTTCCACGGCGATCGGATACTGGCCGGGCAGGATTCCATCCGCCCCGTTGCGCACCTTCAGCGACTGGGCGAGCAGCCGGGCGAGCAGGCTGATGAGGTAGCCGAGCGTCATCTGGTGCAGCGGGGCGACCTCGAAGCCCTCCGGCGCCGCCGTCACCTGCGCCTGATGCTTCTCCCTGGCCGCCATCCCCGCCCCCTCCGCTTCCAGCCCAGATCCATCGGCGCCGGGCGCACGACCCGGCCTGCGCCCCTCCTCGGGCGCGGCCCCCTTTCTGGTTTTAGAGGCAGAGCGGCCGAATTTCCAAGGCCCCGCGCAATGCGGCCAGTCAGAGCAAGAGCCCGGCCGCCTCCCTAGGCACCGGATGGTCCATTCTTGGGCAGCGCACCGTGAGCGCCCCACCACAACCGCCTGCTTTTGCGACAGCCACGCCTTACCGCACTGATTTAACGCAATAAATTTTTTCATAGCGTGCTATCTATTTAGCCTTCTCCCTTGTGGAGGTGCGCGGTAGGCTTCTCACCAGTCAGCCGAGAGGTGATGAGCGTGACCGTGGAGCGCGACAGCGACCGGGGATCGGATGCGGGGCATGTCCTCGAAATTCCGGGCGCGACCCTGAAGGGCCGGCAGGCCTATGACCTGCTCCGGCGCGAGATTGTCTCCTGCCGCATCCTGCCGGGCACCCGCTTCACCGAGGCGGAGCTGATGGAGCGGCTGGAAATCGGCAAGGCCAGCTGCCGCATCGCCCTCCAGCGGCTCATCCAAGATGGTTTCGTCGCCTCCATGCCGCGCCACGGCTACCGCGTCACACCCATCACGGTGAAGGACGTGGAAGAGGTCTTCGCGCTCCGGCTGGTGCTGGAGCCGCTGGCCGCGCGCGGCGCCGCCGGCCGGGTCAACCGGGCGCATCTGGAGCGGCTTGAAGAGGCCTGCCGGGTGAAGCTGACGACCGATGTGGGCAACCAGATCGACTTCTTCCTGGAGGCCAACCGCAGCTTCCATATGGCCATCGCCGAGGCGGCCGGAAACCAGCGCCTCGTCCGCACGCTCTCCGGCCTTCTCGACGAGATGACACGCCTCGTGGCGCTCGGCTTCGGCGTGCAGGGCGTGCGGCCCAACATCGCCAACGATCACGTGCTGCTCATCGAATACCTCTCCGCCGGCGATGCGGCGGCCGCCGCCGAAGTGGCGCGTCGCCATGTGGAGACGTTCCGCGAGATGACCATGGAAAAGGTCATCGCCTCGCTGAAGGATTCCGCTGCGGTGGTCCCGGTCTCCCCGCTCTCCAGCCTCGGCGGGAGGGTGCGGTGAGCGTCGTCCAGCTGGAGAGCGTCGGCAAGAGCTTCATGCGCCGCGACGGCGAGCAGCTCGAAGTGCTGCGAAACATCGATCTCGATGTGCCGGAGCGCTCCATCGTCGCCCTGGTCGGCGCCTCGGGCTGCGGCAAGAGCACACTGCTCAACATCGTCGCCGGCCTCATCCCGCCAGATCAGGGCACGGTCTTCCTGAACGGCCAGAAGTCCAGCGCCTTCAAAGACTGGCGCACCATGACCTACATGTTCCAGGAGGACCGGCTGTTCCCCTGGCGCACCACGGCCCAGAACGTCGCCCTCGGCCTCGAAGCGGCCGGGCTGCCACGCAAGGAACGGCGCGATCGGGTCATGCAGGTGCTGGAGCTGGTGGGGCTGGAAAAGTTCGCGGATTCGTTCCCGCACGAGCTGTCCGGCGGCATGCGCTCGCGAGCCGCATTGGGCCGCAGCCTCGTCACCGAGCCGTCGATCCTGCTCATGGACGAGCCCTTCTCCAAGCTCGATCCTTCCATCCGCACGCAGATGCATGACGAGGTGCTGCGCATCGCCGCGCTCCGGCAGATGTCGGTGCTGTTCGTCACCCACGATGTCGAGGAGGCGGTGGTCCTCGCCAACAAGATCGTGGTGCTGATGCCCCGCCCCGGGCGGGTGAAGGAAACCCGCGAGATCGCCCTGCCATACCCCCGCAATCCGCTGTCGCCGGAGGTTGCCGAGGAAGTGCGCCTGCTGCGCCTGAGCCTCTGAGCCCCAACGCTTTCCACCGCGTCCGCCCCCCTCGCAGAAGCCGAGCCCGATGAAGCGCTCTCCCCTCCAGATGACCCAGGACCGCCGGCTGCGCCTGATCGGCCTCAGGCTGCTGCTCATCGTCGTCGTGGTCGGAATCTGGGGCCTCGGCTCGCTGGGGGCGCCCGCCTTCATCCTGCCGAGCCCGGCGCGGGTCTTCGGCGTGTGGACGAAGCTGGTGGTGACGCCGGGCTTCTGGGCCGATTTCGGCATCACCTTCTACCGCATCGCCATGGGCTTCGCCTTCGCCACCGTGGTGGGCGTGGTGCTCGGTCTCCTACTGGGGGCGAGCCGCTTGCTGGGCGATTTCTTCCAGCCTTTGCTGGTGGTCATCAACACGGTTTCCTCGTCCATCTGGGCCATCTTCGCGCTCATCTGGTTCGGCCTGTCCAACTGGTCCACCATCTTCGTGGTCTTCATGACCGCGATGCCGCTCATCCTCACCAATGTCTGGCAGGGCACGAGCACGGTGAACCGCGAATTCATCGAGCTGGCGCAGACGTTCCGCATGTCGCGGCTTCAGGTTCTGCTGAAGATCTATTTGCCCACCATCCTGCCCCAGTTCTTCGCCGGCGCCCGCCTCGCCTTCGGCTTCGGCGCCCGCGTCTCCATCGTGGCGGAAGCGCTCGGCGCGTCGAGCGGCATCGGCGACCGGCTGCGGCAGGGGGCGGACCTCGTGCAGACGGACCAGGTGTTCGCGTGGACCGCGACGCTCGTCATCCTGATGATTTTCATCGAGGCCGTGCTGCTGAAGCCGCTCGAAAGTCGTCTCTTCGCCTGGCGCAAGCCGCGCCTAGACTGAAACCGATAAAACAAAAAAGCAATACAACCTTCCAACACAGGGATTTCGATATGAAGCGTCTTGCTTTACTGGCCGCCGCAGTCGCAATCGGCCTGTCGTCTCTTCCCGCCGAAGCCGCCAAGGTGCGGATCGGCTACTGGAGCTCGGGCGTCAGCCTCGGCTTCGGCTCCTTCTTGGAAGCCGGCAAGTTCATGGAAAAGCAGGGGCTCGAAGCCGAGTTCGTGAAGTTTCCGGATGTGAACGCGCCCACCAAGGCCATGGCCGCCGGCGCCATTGACTTCGCCATCGGCGCGAGCGCCGGCAGCGCCTTCTCGGTGGCCGCCGATGGCCTGCCCCTGAGCATCGTGCTCGCCACCCAGGTGGCCGATCTCGACTTCGTAGTGATGG